>DASTZO010000187.1:0-5177 GCA_035764265.1 Sphingomicrobium sp. | reverse complement strand
GCGCGCCGCCGAGGCGCGCACCTCGACCAGAGTCTCCTCCATCTCGAGGATGATCATCCGGATCATCCGCGCCGGATCCTCCGAACGGTCGAGAAGCTCGGTCATGTTCGCCGCGAAAATGTCCCGCGTGCGGGAGAAGATCGGGCCCCTGAACAGCGCTGCGAGCGGCGCGAAGCGGGCGGTCGGCCGCTCGGGCTGGCGCTCGGGCATGCGCGGGGTGCGGTTCGGCACCCGGGCCTCGATCACTCCAAGCTCAAGCATGGAGGGTGACGCCGACCGGGTTGGCAACGGTCTGCGCGGGGCCGACGGCGGCGCCGACGGTGACCGAGCTCATGAGCAAGGCGCCGATGGCTGCAACCAGGGTCCGCGAAATCTTCGACTGACCGGACATTTTTCAAACTCCCTTTTTTTCGACCGCTGATCATCTCGGGGTCGATGCCCGGTACAATTCAAGGCGCGTGCCAATCGCGCAAAACTGCGAAAAATTCTTGGAAAGCGGCGCCTTCAGGGCGGGTTGGGAGGTTTCACCAACCAAGACTTGGCGAAACGCACCAACCCCCGGGCCCGCTGGATGGCGGGAACCCACTCGGCCCGCCGGCGCTTGAACGCCCGAGCAGTTTTTCGAAAGGACATCGGCATGCTGGGCAAGATCGCCGGGGCACTCATCGGCAGGCGGCTCGCCGGCCGCCACAGCGGCGCCAAGGGCGCGATCCTGGGGTACGGAGCCGCGGCGCTCGCTCGGCGCGGGCTCGGGCCGCTGGCCGCGGTGGCCGCGCTCGGCTGGGGAGCGAAGAAGCTGTACGAGCGGCGCCGCGGCCGGTCGCCGGCCTATCCTCCGGACGCGACTCCCTCGCCGCCCTCCGGCTGAGCCGGGTCCTGGACATAGGGCTCGACCTTGCCGTTGAGCTTGATGGTCATCGGGTTGCCGTAGCGGTCGCGGCTGCGGCCCGCGGCGACGCGGATCCAGCCTTCGGAAATGCAATATTCCTCGACGTTGGTCTTTTCCTGGCCGTTGAAGCGGATGCCGACGCCGCGGCTCAGCACGTCCTCGTCGAAGAACGGGCTGCGCGGGTCGAGCGACAGCCGGTCGGGCAGATCTTTGGGTTGGTCGGCCATCGCCGCGCCCCTAGCCGCGCGGGCCGAGAAACGTCAACGCGGGCGCGCAGTTGCCGACCCCGCGCGGGGCGATTAAGCGCTTGCCGCAGATGAGCGCCGCTGAAATCCGATGAGCGACAGGGACCCCTCGAAGCTGAAGCCGAACCGGCCGAGCCTTGCGCTGCACGTGCCCGAGCCGCCGTTCCGGCCGGGCGACAAGCCGGACTTCTCGTCGCTCCGGATCCCCGCCGCGGGCGAAGCCCCGCGGCCCGATGTCGCGGCGCCGCCGGCCGACACGCATCCGCTGACCACGCACCTGGTGCGCGTGCTCGACGATCAGAACCGGGCGGTCGGCCCGTGGGACCCGAAGCTCGACGCCGACACGATGCGCAAGATGCTGCGCGACATGGTCACCGTGCGCATCTTCGACGACCGCATGTACCGCGCCCAGCGGCAGGGCAAGACCAGCTTCTACATGAAGTGCACCGGCGAGGAGGCGATCGCGGTCGCCGCCGCGGCGGCGCTCGACCGCGACGACATGCACTTCCCGACCTACCGCCAGCAGGGGCTGCTGGTCGCCCGCGGCTATCCGCTGACCGAAATGATGTGCCAGATCTACTCGAACAAGGGAGACAAGCTGCGGGGCCGCCAGCTGCCGATCATGTATTCGGACAAGGCGCACGGCTTCTTCTCGATCTCAGGCAATCTCGGCACGCAATTCCCGCAGGCGGTCGGCTGGGCGATGGCCTCGGCGATCAAGGGCGACAGCCGCATCGCCATGGGCTGGATCGGCGACGGGGCGACGGCCGAGGGCGACTTCCACGCCGGGATGACCTTCGCCGCGGTCTACAACGCGCCCGTCGTGCTCGCGGTGGTGAACAACCAGTGGGCGATCTCGAGCTTTTCCGGGATCGCCGGCGCCGAGCGCGCGACCTTTGCCCAGCGCGCGGTCGGCTACGGGATCGCCGGGATGCGCGTCGACGGCAACGACGCGCTCGCCGTTTATGCCGCGGTGCGCTGGGCGGCCGACCGCGCCCGCTCCAACCTCGGGCCGAGCCTGATCGAGTTCTTCACCTATCGCGCCGAGGGCCATTCGACCTCCGACGACCCGTCCGGCTACCGGCCGGTCAACGAGGCCAAGGCGTGGCCGCTCGGCGACCCGGTCGAGCGCCTGAAGGCGCATCTGGTCGGCCTGGGCGAATGGGACGAGGACCGCCATTCGGCGATGGCGGCCGAGTGCGACGCGATGGTCCGCGCCGCGCAGAAGGAGGCCGAGACGCTCGGCATCCTGCCGCAGCAGGGCAAGGACGACATCGGCAGCATGTTCGAGGACGTCTATGCCGACATGCCGTGGCATATCGCCGAGCAGCGCGACGCGGCGCTCGCCGAGAGCAAAAGCGAGTAAGCCGAGTGCCGCAGATGAACATGATCCAGGCGATCAACAGCGCCCACAAGGTGATGATGGCGCGCGATCCCGACGTCGTCGTGTTCGGTGAGGACATCGGCTATTTCGGCGGCGTGTTCCGGGCCACCGAGGGGCTGCAGAGGGAGTTCGGCTCGACCCGCGTGTTCGACGCTCCGATTTCCGAAGGCGGGATCGTCGCGATGGCGGTCGGGATGGCCGCTTATGGCTTGAGGCCCGTCGTCGAGATCCAGTTCGCCGACTATATCTATCCCGGCTACGACCAGATCGTCAGCGAGGTCGCCAAGATCCGCTACCGGACCGCGGGCGAATGGGCGATGCCGATGGTCATCCGCTCGCCCTACGGCGGAGGAATCTTCGGCGGCCAGACCCACAGCCAGAGCCCCGAAAGCCTGTTCACCCACATCGCCGGCCTGAAGACGGTGATCCCGTCGACGCCCCACGACGCCAAGGGCCTGCTGATCGCGGCGATCGAGGATCCCGACCCGGTGATCTTCTTCGAGCCCAAGCGCATCTACAACGGCCCGTTCGACGGCCACCACGACCGACCGGTCAAGCCGTGGGCCAAGCACCCGGCGAGCGACGTCCCCGACGGCCACTATAGCGTGCCGCTCGGCAAGGCGGCGGTGGTCCGCAAGGGCGAGGCGCTGACCCTGCTCGCCTACGGGACGATGGTCCATGTCGCCCTCGCCGCGGTCGAGGAGCAGGGCGTCGACGCCGAGGTGATCGATTTGAGGACGCTGGTCCCGCTGGACATCGCGACGATCGAGGCTTCGGTCGAGAAGACCGGCCGCTGCCTGGTCGTCCAGGAAGCGCCGCGCACCAGCGGCTTCGGCGCCGAGCTCGCAGCCCTGGTCCAGGAGCGCTGCTTCTATCATCTCGAAAGCCCGGTCGAGCGGGTCACCGGCTGGGACACCCCCTATCCGCACTCCTATGAGTGGGCCTATTTCCCGGGGCCGAAGCGGATGAAGCGAGCGCTTGAGAAAGTGATGGCGGACTGATGGCGCGATACGAGTTCAAGCTGCCCGACATCGGCGAGGGCATCGCCGAGGCCGAGATCGTCGCCTGGCACGTCAAGGTCGGCGACCGGGTCGAGGAAGACCAGCAGCTCGCCGACATGATGACCGACAAGGCGACGGTCGAGATGGAGACCCCGGTCGCGGGCAAGGTGGTCGAGCTCGCCGGGGAGGTCGGCGACCAGATCCCGATCGGCTCGGTGCTCGCGGTGATCGAGACCGATGGCGCGGCGGCCGCCGAGGAATCGCAAAAGGAAGTGCCCATCGCCGACGGCGCGGAACGGCCGACCGCGGCCCAGGCCGAAGCGATGCCGAGCGTCGATGTGGAAGTTGCTCCCCGCCCGCCCGCGGGAGGGGAAAAGCCGCGCGGCAGCGAAGGGGCGGGCCTGTCGAAAAAGCCTGCGGCCAGGAGCGAGGCAAGCCCAACCCCGGCCCCTCCCGCTAAAGAGAGGGGAGGACACGTCCTCGCTTCACCCGCCGTGCGCGCGCGGGCGCGCGACCTCGGCATCGACCTTGCGCAGGTGAAGACCGCCGGCGACCGGGTGCGTCACTCCGACCTCGACGCGTTCCTGCTCTACAACGGCGGCTCGGTGTCGGGCCGCGGCGCGGCGACCCGGGGCGACGAGACGATCAAGGTCGTCGGGCTCCGCCGCAAGATCGCCGAGAACATGGCCGAGGCGAAGCGCCGGATCCCGCATTTCACCCTGGTCGAGGAGTTCGACGTCACCGCGCTCGAGGAGACCCGGGCGATGATGAACCGCGACCGCGGCGACCATCCCAAGCTGACCCTGCTGCCGTTCCTGATCACCGCGATGGGCAAGGCGGTCGCCGACTGGCCGATGCTCAACGCGACCTTCGACGATGAGGCGATGGCGCTCACCCGTCACGGCGCGATGCATCTGGGCATGGCGACCCAGACCGAGGGTGGGCTGATGGTGCCGGTGATCCGCAACGCGCAGGCGATGAGCGTCTGGCAGCTGGCCGCGGAGATCCTGCGCCTCGCCGAGGCCGCGCGCTCCGGCAAGGCGAGCCGCGACGAGCTGACGGGATCGACCATCACCTTGTCGAGCCTCGGCCCGATGGGCGGGATCACCTCGACCCCGGTGATCAACCGGCCCGAGGTCGCGATCATCGCCGTCAACAAGGTCGAGGAGAAGGTCGTCGTGATCGACGGCGAGATCGAAGTCGCCAAGCGGATGAACCTGTCTTTGTCCTGCGATCACCGCGTGGTCGACGGCTGGGACGCGGCGAGCTTTCTTCAGGCGCTGAAGGCGCTGATCGAAAACCCGCTGCGCCTGCTGTCGTAGCTCAGGCCGCCAGCCGCTCGAATTCCAGCCGCTCGACTTCCGCCAGCCCGTTGGCGATTCCCGCTTCGCGCTGTTCGGGGCCAAAATTGACTCCGTCAGCATGGACGAACTCGGGCGTGATGCCGATAAAGCCGAACACGCCCTTCAAATAGGTCTCGACATGCTCGAGCGCGCTCGAGTCGTCGTAAAAACCGCCGCGCGACACCGCGACGATGACGCGCTTGCCGCCGGCCAAGCCTTCGGGGCCGTCGGCGGTGTAGCGGAAGGTCTTGCCGGCGATCAGGATGCGATCGATCCACGCCTTGAGCTGGCTCGGCAAGGTGAAATTGTACATCG
>DASTZO010000186.1:0-6358 GCA_035764265.1 Sphingomicrobium sp. | reverse complement strand
CCGCAGCCGTCGCACAGCGCTTCCCACTGGCCGCGGTCGAGGCTCGCCAGAGGCCGCTCCCAGAACGGTATTTTCTCGTTGGATGACGGGAGCTTGTTCATGGCCAGCTTATCCATGGTCTGCTATCAGCCGCCGATCAAGCGGGGTTGATTGGGAAACAAAGGCTTATGAACCGGGCGAGAATGGCCGCGGCGGCGCTGGCGATGGTGCTGATTGCCCAGCCGGCGGGAGCGCAGGGCGGCGGCTTCGACGGGCAGAAGTTCGTCCAGGCGGTCCGCGACCGCGACGGCAACGAAGCGATGGAGCTGTTGCGCGCACGCGGCACCACGGTTCTCAACGCCCGCGACGAGCGCGGCGACACCGGCCTGATCGTCGCCATTTCGAGGCGCGACGAGAATTGGGCGATGTTCCTGCTCGCCGAGGGCGCCGACCCCAACTTCCCGGCGAAAAGCGGCGACACCCCGCTGATCGCCGCCGCTCGGGTCGGCTATACCGGCGCCGCCGAGCAACTGCTGGAGCTCGACGTCAAGGTCGACGCCGCCAACCGGATGGGCGAGACGGCGCTGATCGTCGCCGTCCAGCAGCGCCATGCGCCGATCGTCCGGCTCCTGCTCGCCGCCGGGGCCGACCCCGACCGGACCGATTCCGCGGCTGGGCTGTCGGCGCGCGATTATGCCAGACGCGACACCCGAGCGCGCGACATCCTGAAGCTGATCGAATCGGCGAAATCGAAGCAGAAGGCCGATCCCGGCCCCAAGGCCAGCAGCATCCGTTAATTGCCTTCGCCGAGCGTCGGGTCGATCTGCGCCGACAGGCGCCGGGCGGCGCGCCGGGCAAAGCGCAGCAACTCGGCCTTGCGGCGCGCCGGCGCCAGCGGCCGGTGCACGGCGTCGCGCATGATCGCGGCGTCGTAGCGGTCGGCGACGATCAGCCCGGCGGCGCCCGGCAGGTAGCGCTCATGGTCGAGGATCGCGGCGAGGAAGGGCGGCACCGCCCAGTAGAAATGGTCGCAATAGTCGAGATAGTCGGTCCACTTGCAGTCGTTGACCAGGTCGGCCCGGGCGACCTTGATCTCGACGATCGTCAGGGCGCCCTTGGGGTCGATCGCCATCATGTCGGCGCGGCGGCCGTTGGGCAGCGGCACCTCGCAGATCGCGAACAGGTCGCGACGGCAGAACAATCGGGTGACTCCGCGCGCGACCTCCCCGGCGATCGGCGGAGCGTCGGCGAAGCAGGGCTGGAAAAGAGAATCGGGCGCGGTGCTCACGAGCGACGATTAGAACAAAACAAGAATTAGGGAAACCGCCGCCGTCGCCCCGGCGAACGCCGGGGGCCGCAGGGCGAGAACTCGCTGGGATCCCAGCCTGGGCTGGGATGACGGGGATGGCCGCGTCAGCGGTAGAAGATGTGATTGCCGATCGCGGCGACGCGCTTGAGCTTCCAGCGCGGCGACACCCGCCTGGCGTGGAAGAACAGAGCGTTGTTGGCGGCCGAATCCTTCAGGTCCTGGTCGACGATCTTGGCGATCGCGACGGCGGTCTGCCACTGGCGGCTCGAGCGCGGCACGCTCGGTAGAGCGCGGCCGCGGATGAACGAGAATTGGCTGCGCTGGAACAGCACCCCGCAATAGGACGACGGGAAGCGCCCCTTGGAATTGGCGCGGTTGGCGATGACTTCGCCGACCGCGAGCTGGCCGGCCAGCGGCTCGCTCTTCGATTCGAAATAGATGCCGACCGCGAGGCACTCGAGCTCGCGGCTGCCCGGGTCGGAGCCGCGCAGCTGAGCGACCAGCGAGGCGAGGTCGCCGCTCGGCTTGGCGGGGGTCGCGGGAAGCGGCGCCAATTCGTCGGCTTCGGGCGCTTCGACGGCTTCGCTGGGAGCGAGCACTTCCTTGGGTTGCGGCGCCGGCGCCGACTGGACCACCGTGTCGGGGATCGCGACGGTGGGAATCGGGATCAGCGGTTCGGCGGCCGGCCCGACCTGGGCGGGGGCGACCGAGCTCGCGCTGAGCGCGGCGAAGACCAGCAGTGCTGAACGAAGCGAAGGCAACATGGATACCGTGAAATCAGCGGTGAACCGCCCGAACTCGCGGGCCGTACCGGCGGAAAATCCCGCTTTGGCCCCTTGGGTTGTTCCCCGTCTCGCGTGGCATTTTCCGCCGAATTTTCGGTCGGGAAATGCCCCCCGCTCTTGGTGTTGGGCTCGCTTGTCCGGGTCCGGAACGAGGTGGTCAACCCGTTAAGGATGTTTCAGCGATGAATCGTTCCGGCTCCGCGATATCCAGTTCGATCGCCCACAAATCCGCGTCGAACCGGGTGCGCTTCGCGAGGAAATCGCGGATTTCATCGGAACCCGCCGATTCGGATGGACCGACGGCGTGCCAACGATAGCCGCCATCGAGGGTCAGCATGCGCTCGAGGCAGGCGACGTGGCGGCCGCGGCTGCTGACGACCAGCAGGATCGCGCCGCGGTCGGGGTCGCCTTTCTTGATGACGGTCGCGAAATCGCCGCTGCCCTGGGCGCGCCGGACCAGTCCTGCGGCCTCGACCGACGCCGGCATGCGATCGGCGGTCATGCGGATTCGGGCGGCGCCGAAGGTTCAGGCGGCGTCGCGCTCATCGGCCCCCATCAGCACCGCCGCCAGAGCGTCGCGGCTGCGCGCCCCGCGCATTTTCTCGAGGGTCGCCGCGTGGCGGGTCACCCGGCTGATCGCGGCGAGCGCCTTCAAATGCTCGGCCCCGGCCTCGGGCGGCGACAGGAGCAGGAAGACGAGGTCGACGGGCGCCTTGTCGAGCGCCTTGTAGTCGACCGGCTCGGCGAGCCGCACGAACAGGCCGTAAATGCGCGTCAAACCCTCGATCTTCCCGTGCGGGATGGCGACTCCCTGGCCGAAGCCGGTCGAGCCCAGGCGCTCGCGCTCGGACAGGCTGGCGAGGATCGCGGCGGAATCGATTCCGAGCCGCTGCCCGGCGAGGGTCGCGAGCTGCTGCAGCAGCGATCGCTTGCTCCCGCCCGACAGGCTGGTCTTGATCGCGTCGAAATCGAGGAACTCGGCAAGTTGCATCGGTACGCACTTTCAGGAACGGGCGGACCGGTGCATCGCACGCCGGCCGCGATTGGAAATGGGGCTTTATGAGCCCTGCGGCTCGACCCAGCCGATGTTTCCGTCCTCTCGTCGGTAAATCATGTTGAGGGCGCCCGACGCCGAATTCTTGAACAACAGCGCATTGGTGTTGCGAAGGTCCATCAGCATCACCGCGTCGGATACGCTGGCCTCGGGAATGTCGACCCGGGTTTCGGCAATGATCGCGGGGTGCGCGCCCGCCTCGTCGCTTTCCTGGGGCGCAGAAAACACCGTGTAGCCGGCATTCTCGATATAGGGCTCGCCGTCGGCCTTGTGCTCGCGAAGCCGCTTCACGTAGCGGCGCAGCTGCTTTTCGATGCGGTCGGCGGCGCCGTTGAAGGCCAGCTGCGCCTCCTGCGCCCGGTGCGACGCCTTCAGGACCACGCCCTGCGCGACCGGAGCGACGATGTCGCAGGTGAAGTCGTTGTTGGGGCCGCGGCCGAAGGTGACGTTGGCGGCGATCGCCCGGGCGAAATATTTCTCGGTGATCTCCTCGATCCGCCGGGTCGCATGCTCGCGCAGCGATTCCCCGGTGTCGACCTGATGACCCGCGACCCGAACGTCCACTTGGCCAGGCTCCTCTTCCATGTTGGCGGCGCAGCCGCTTAGGGCTGGCCGGAACCCCCCGTCAACTCGGCCCGCCTGTTCCTAGGCGAAGCGGGCCCACAGCGGGTTGACCAGCTGGGCGATAAACGCGCGGTGGCGCTCCAGTTCCTCGGCGGCGGCGCCATGGGGACGAGCCGCGCGGGGCTCGCGAAGGGTGACCGCCGCGCCGCCGACGGCGACATCGGCGCCGTCGGTGTCGGCGACCAGGCCGAGGCCGATCTGGCGGCCGCCGGTCAGCTCGACATAGACCTGGGCGAGCAATTGCGCGTCGAGCAGGGCGCCGTGCCGGACGCGCTGGCTGCGGTCGACGCCGAAGCGCGCGCACAAGGCGTCGAGGCTGTGCTTGGCGCCCGGGTGGCGGCTGCGCGCGAGCACCAATGTGTCGACCATCCGGCTGGTGCAGACGCTTGGCCGGCCGCAGCGCTCGAGCTCATGGTTCAGGAAGCCGAAATCGAAGCTCGCATTGTGCGCGACCAGCGGCGAATCCTCGAGGAAGTCGAGCAGTTCGCCGGCGC
Organism: Sphingomicrobium sp.; assembly: GCA_035764265.1. Taxonomy (GTDB): domain Bacteria; phylum Pseudomonadota; class Alphaproteobacteria; order Sphingomonadales; family Sphingomonadaceae; genus Sphingomicrobium. Next base: position 2,113 of record DASTZO010000186.1, on the reverse strand, counting down.
GCTCGCCGAACCGCGGCTTGTCCGACAGGAAGACGGTGGTCAGCCCGTGGACCGCCTCGGCCTCGCTCGGCATCGGCCGCTCGGGGTTGAAATAAGCGTGGAAATGGCGGCCGGTCTCGACCCGGTTGAAGATCTCGATGCAGCCGATCTCGACCATCCGGTCGCCGCCGGCGGGGTTGAGCCCGGTCGTCTCGGTGTCGAATACGATTTCCCGCACGGCCCCGTTATCGACCCGCGGCGAGTCCGAGACAAGCGAGAATATGCTCCACCTGGCGCTCGGTCTGCTCGATCGGACCGCCGGTGTCGACGACGAAATCGGCGCGCCGGCGCTTTTCGGCGTCGGGCATCTGGCGGACGAGGATCGTGTCCAGTTTGGCGCTCGTCATCCCCGGCCGCGACAGCACGCGCTGGCGCTGCACCTCGGGCGGCGCGGAGACGACGACCACCGTGTCGAACGCGGCCTCGCCGCCGGTTTCGAACAGCAAGGGAATGTCGAACAGCAAGGCGGGCGCGCCGGCGTGGTCGGCGATGAATTGCGAGCGCGCCTGCTGCACCGCCGGGTGGACGATCGCCTCCAGCGCCGCGAGCTCGTCCGGGATCCCGATGGCCAGCGCCGACAGCGCCTCGCGGTCGACGGCCCCGCCCTGGACGCTGCCCGGGAAGCGCCGCCCGATCGGCTCGACCAGGGCGCCGCCGGGCCCCTGCAGCCGGCGCACCTCGGCATCGGCGTCGAACAGCGGCACTCCGCGCTGCTCGAACATCCGGGCGACGGTCGACTTGCCCATGCCGATCGACCCGGTGAGCGCGATCTTGATCATGCGCCGATTCCAGTCATGAAGGGATCACCCCGCGCTCGCGCAGCGCGCCGAGCAGCGGCAGCAGCGGCATGCCCTGGATGGTGAAATGGTCGCCCTCGATGCGCTCGAACAATTGCACGCCGGGACCCTCGATCCGGAACACTCCGACGCAGTGCGACACCGCCGGCCATTCGCTCGTCAGGTAGCCGGCGATGAACGCGTCGGAGAGCTCGCGGACGTGGAGGGTCGCGCCGTCGCACTGGCTCCACTCGACCGCCCCGCCGCGCGCCAGGGCGACCGCGCTGGTCAGCCGCATCGCCCGGCCCGAGAACAGGCGCAGATGCTCGGCCGCCTGGGCGCGGTCCGCGGGCTTGTCGAACAGCCGGCCATCGACGCTGACCAGCGAATCGCTGCCGATCACCCAATCCGCGGGCCGCGTGGCGCTGACCGCCGCCGCCTTGGCGCCGGCGAGCTCGAGCGCCAGAGCTTCCGGGTCGTCGTTGCTTGCCTTCGCGGCGGATTCGTCGATTCCGGCGGGGACCGCCTCATGCTCGACCCCGGCCGCCTCGAGCATCGCCCGGCGGATGGCGCTTGATGAGGCGAGCACGAGCGGCACGGCATAACCTTGTGGACAGATGGGCCTGTGTCCTAGCGCGGCGATGGGGGCGGGCTCAACGCTGCGCTTGTGCCCAGGCCGTCGCGCCTTGTCCGACGATTCATCCACGGGCGCGATATTTGCTCCCCAGCCTGTGAATCGCGGGCACGGCCGCGGGCGACTCGGCGGATTCCCGAGACGGCCCCGGAACCCCGCTTGTTGGCAATTCCGGAAGCTGCGCCTAAACCCCGCGTCCCGGCCGCCATCATCATCAACAATCTTTCTTCTATATATATAATAAGGGAGAATAAGGGGGTGGCCTCGAGCCCGAGTGAAGCTCCGGACGACCCCTCGGCGGCCAAGCCCTTGCTTACCGTCCTGAAGGGTGAGCGGCGCGATCCTCCGCCGATCTGGATGATGCGCCAGGCAGGGCGCTATCTGCCCGAGTACCGCGAGCTGCGCGAGTCCAAGGGCGGGTTCCTCGACCTGGTCTACGACAGCGACGCCGCGGCGGAGGTGACTCTCCAGCCCCTCAAGCGCTTCCCGCTCGACGCGGCGATCCTGTTCTCGGACATTCTCATCGTCCCATTCGCGCTCGGCCAGAATCTGTCGTTCGTCGCCGGCGATGGGCCGCGGCTGACGCCTCCGCGGGCTGGGGCCGAGCTCGACTAGCTGAGCCCGTACCCGACACGGCTCGAGCCGAGCTACGAGACGGTGGCCA
>DASTZO010000185.1:0-3825 GCA_035764265.1 Sphingomicrobium sp. | reverse complement strand
GGGCCAGGGCGTCGGGGCGGTCGACCGGATCATGCCGGCCGCGGCGCTGGTCGCGAAGCTTGCGGAAGAATATGCGGCCGCGAAGGCCAGGGTCTGCGGCTAGTCTGTCCTTAGTGCAATCGTTCGCCGAGGCCGCGCTCGAGCCGCCCCATCAGCGCCCGGGCCGGGCTTTGCGCCGGCTCCTCGAACATCGTCCCCTCGTCGAGCCGACGGACACGAGAATAGAGGTCGGCGCTGGCATTGATCAGCCGCTGCGCGGCTTCGGGCAGCTGGGCGACGATTGCCGGGTCGCTGTCCTGCGCGTGGCCCAGCCGGCGCTCGGGCCGGCGGCCGTGGCGGGCCGGGATGTCGCCGCTCTCGATCGCCCGCTGGGTCAGCAGCCAGGCGACGATGTGCATGATCCGGGTGGTGACCTTGAGCGATTCGCAGGCGAATCCGACGCGCGCGAACGGGTCGAGCTCGAGCCGCGCCTCGCGCCCCGCTTGGTCGAAATAGGACCGCGCCTCGTCGGCCAGCAGCATCGCCTCGGTGTAGAAGGAATCCACGAGCCGCGGAGTGATCCGCGCCTCGGGCTGAAAAAGGTCGGTCGAGTCGTCCATCGCTCGCCTAACTGCCACCGATGACCGCCGCTGAAAACGATCCAGAATGGCGGCGGCTGCGATTCGGGGAAAATTCGTCCCGCCGCGGGACTCGGTCAGGCGATGATGTCGGGCACGCTGCGGTCGCGCATACGCTCGATTTCATCCTTCAGGCGAAGCTTGCGCTTCTTCAGCCGGGCAAGCTCGAGCTGGTCGGTCGCCCCTTCCGCGACCAGCGCCGCGATCTGCTCGTCGAGGGCGCGGTGCTCGAGCTTCAACGCGGCAAGCTGCTGGGTGGCAGTCTCGTCGTCGTTCATTCCGGCAGCCTAATCGATTCGCGCGTGGAATTGGAAAATTTCGCGGCCGCCGGGCGAGCCAGTCCGCGCCCGATTGTCGCCAAACCGTAATGAACGCCCGAGACAAATGGCCAAAATCGTGATTTATTGGCCGGCGGTCTTTCAACCAGGAAAGGATACCCGCCGATGGACAAGGCACCTGTCGAGGATCTGGCATCCAAGCATGCGGCGCTCCACGCGCTCATCGACGAGGAAGAGAATCGCCCGCACCCCGACGAGGATTTGCTCCACCGACTGAAGAAGGAAAAGCTGAGGCTGAAGGACGCGATGCTCGGCCACTAGGGCCGGCCCGAAGTCCGACTTAAAAGACGACCGATCCTGAAAGCGCGGCGGCTGCTTCCAGCGCGCCGATGTCCCGCCTCGGCTGCGCTTCAGTCGTCGCGCGACACCTTTTCGATCCGCTCGTGGCGCTCCTGCGCCTCGAGAGTCATGGTCGCCACCGGCCGCGCCTCGAGCCGGGCCAGCGAGATCGGCTCGCCGGTGACTTCGCAATAGCCGTATTCGCCCTCGTAGAGGCGGCGGATGGCGCAATCGATCTTGGCGATCAGCTTGCGCTGGCGGTCGCGGGTGCGGAGCTCGATCGCCCAGTCGGTCTCGCTCGACGCCCGGTCGGCGAGGTCCGGCTCGCGCAGCGAATCGACCTGGAGCTGGGCCATGGTCGCCCGCGATTCCTCGATGATCGCGTCCTTCCAGTCCTTCAGCTTGCGAAGGAAATAAGCGCGGTGCTTGTCGCACATGAATTCTTCGCGCTCGGTCGGGCAATAGCCCTCGGCCAGGATCAGCCGGTCGAACGGTAGCGGGTGTTCGCCATACAGGTCGACAAGTGCGGTCGCCATAATCCCTCCCCAGTCGCGGCCCATCGAAGACGCTTCGATGAAGGCCGCGCGTGCCGCCGCCGCTGCGGCCGGGCCCCACCGGTGCAGCCGGAGGCGATTACGCTAGACTTTCCCGCCACTTAAGACCGGGAAAGCCGGTCATCCCCAACGCGCCTATAGTTAAGCCCCGGCGCCTTAACAAGAACTGACGAAGAGCACGGCAAGAAAAGCGCAAGATGTTGCCAATATGGCGCAATTTCGCTCTTTGCGAGCGCCGGTTGCGGCTTTCGGCCGGCTCGCCCATAGCGCCGTTTCGATGCGGATCCTGCTGACCAACGACGACGGCGTCAACGCGCGCGGCATGGCGCTGCTCGAGGCGGTCGCGCGCAAGCTCGCCGACGACATCTGGATCGTCGCCCCGTCCGAGGAGCAGTCGGGCGCCGGCCATTCGCTGACCCTGACCCAGCCGGTGCGGCTTCGCCACCACGGCGAGAAGCGCTTTTCGGTCACCGGCACCCCGACCGACGCGGTGATGCTGGCGCTCGCGCACGTGATGAAGGATTCGCCGCCCGACGTGATTCTGTCGGGAATCAACCGCGGCGCCAACCTCGGCGAGGACGTGACCTATTCGGGCACGGTGTCGGCGGCGATGGAGGGCGCGCTCGCCGGGGTCCGCTCGATCGCCTTGAGCCAGGGCTATTCGCGCGAGGGCATGGGCGACACGGTCCCGTTCGCCGCCGCGGAAGGCTGGGCGGAGCGCGTTCTGGCGCCGCTGCTGAGCTTCGAGTCGGCGCCCGGAACGCTGATCAACGTCAACTTCCCCGCGGTCCCGGCCGAGGAGGTCAAGGGCATCCGGGTCTGCCGGCAGGGGATCCGCGATTACGGCCGCTTGAGGATCGTCCAGCGCACCGACCCGCGCGGCTACGATTATTACTGGTTCGGTCTGGGCCCGATGGTCGAGACCCCCGGGCATCTGACCGACCTCGAGGCGGTCGCCGACGGCTTCGTCTCGGTGACCCCGCTGCACCTCGACCTGACCCACGACGAATCGCTGCTGCCGCTCGGCCGTCAGTTCGAGCCCTGAACGAGCAGTCTCGGGCGGCGCCGGGCGACGAGGAAGACCAGGGTCGGGAGCAGTATGGTCAGGACGATGTCCTTGACCGCCTCGCCGAACTGCATCCCCGGATCGGGCCAGATCTCGATCCGCAGGTCGTTCGCCTCGTTGAGGAGGGCGAAGGCCAGCACCGCCAGCAGCGGCATCGGCCGCGCGACCGAGCTCCGGAACAGGAACGCGACCAGCAATTGCAGCACGACCCCGACGATCACGTGCAGAGCGTCCATGCTGATGCCCGTCGAGTGCTGGGCGAACAGCTTGACCTGGTACCAGTCGATTCCACGCAGGAAGTTCACGCGCGCCGGGCCGTCCGCAGGTACCAGGGGAGCGCCTCGGCGATGCCATCGGCTATGCGGTGGGTCGGCGCGTAGCCGAGCAACCGGCGCGCCTTGGCGATGTCGGCTTCCGAATGGCGCACGTCGCCGCGGCGGAAGTCGGCGTGGACCGGCTGCTGGTCGTAATGCACCTGGTGCCGCGCCAGCCCGTCGCGAAGCAGGCCGAACAGCTCGTTCAGCGACGTCCGCTCGCCGACCGCGACATTGTAGACCTGGTTCTGCGCCTCGTCGGGCGCGAGCGCGGCGCGCAAATTGGCCTGGACCGCATTGGCGACGTAGCAGAAGTCGCGGCTGGTCGAGCCATCGCCGTAAATCTCGATCGCGGTGCCGGCCAGCATCGCCGCGATCCATTTCGGGATCACCGCGGCATAGGGGCCTTCCGGGTCCTGCTTGGGGCCGAAGACGTTGAAGTAGCGCAGCCCGATCGACGGGTAATCGTAGCTCCGCGCATAGACCGACGCGTAGATCTCGTCGGCGAGCTTGGTCGCAGCATAGGGCGACAGCGGGTTGCCGATCCGCTCCTCGCGCTTGGGCAAATTGGGCTCGTCGCCGTAGGTCGAGCTCGAGGCCGCGTAGACGAAGCGCCGGACTCCGGCGAGCCGCGCCGCGTCGAGCATGTTGACAAAG
>DASTZO010000184.1:0-5391 GCA_035764265.1 Sphingomicrobium sp. | reverse complement strand
CAGAGCGGCGGCAGCACGCCCAAGGCCCTGCGCCTCTACGGGATCGAGGAGTCCGAGTACTCCGGCGAGGCGGAGATGTTCGACCTCATCCACGCGATGCGGGTGCGGATCATCACCTCGCCGGCGTTCGGCGGCGACAAGGTGATCGGGGCGATCCTGTTCGAGCGGACCATGGACGGCGACGCGAAGGGCAGGCCGGTCCCGGACGCGCTGTGGGAGCGCGGCGTGGTGCCGTTCCTGAAGGTGGACAAGGGGCTCGAGGACGTGGCCGACGGGGTGCGGCTGATGAAGCCCAACCCGGGGCTCGACGAATTGCTCGACCGCGCCAAAGCCAAGCGCGTGTTCGGCACCAAGATGCGCTCGGTGATCGAGCTCGCGAACCGGAAGGGCATCGCCGACATCGTCCTGCAGCAGTTCGACACCGCCGAGCGGATCGCGCGCAAGGATCTGATGCCGATCATCGAGCCCGAGGTGTCGATCAGGAGCCCCGAGCGCGATGCCGCCGACCGGATCCTGCTCGACGAGCTCCGCCAGGCGCTCGATTCTTTGCCCGACGGCCGCCAGGTGATGCTCAAGCTGTCCATCCCCGCCGAGCCCGGGCTGTTCGCGCCCTTGGTCCGCCACCCGCGGGTGCTGCGAGTCGTCGCTTTGTCGGGCGGGTTCTCGCGCGACGAGGCGTGCCGCGAACTCGCCCGCAACGAGGGCATGGTCGCGAGCTTCTCGAGGGCGCTGCTCGAAGGCCTGCGGCACGACTTGAGCGACGAGGAGTTCGACCGGACGCTCGCCCGCTCGATCGACCAGATCCACCGGGCCTCAACGGCGAAGGTTCCGGCCTAGGGCTGCTGAAACCGGAAGGTGAACTGGTACGCCCGCAGCGCGATCGTTTCCGGCGTGCGCTTGCCTGGCCGAACGTCGACCAGGGTCAGTGTGCCGCCACTCACCGCCACCGCTTCTCCGAGCGTCAGTTCGCGAATTCCCTCGCCGCTGACTTCCGCGCGAATCCGCACGCGGCCCGCCCACACGCATTGGACCGAGGCCGGGCAGCGGCTGTCCTCCATCACGGCCAGCGGCCGGACGGTGATGCCGTCGAGATTGGCGACTTCATTCAGCGGGGCGGTCGGGCCGTTGCCATAATCTCTGTGCGGCACCGTCGCACAGGACGCGAGCGCCAGAAGGGCCAGGAAAGGGGCTGCTCGGATCATTGGCCCGTCCTAGCTCATTCGCTAATGAGCGCGCCATGAACGAAGACCCCGAGGACCTGGCGATCCTGCCGCCGCCCGTTCGAACCGAGCCGTGCAAGCTCTATCTGATCAGCGTCCAGGACGTCGGCGGCGCGTTCCCGGATCGGCTCAGGGCGGCGCTCGATGCCGGCCCGGTCGCCGCGTTCCAGCTGCGCGTCAAGGACAGGGACGAGCACGAGCTCGCGCGGCTCGCCGAGCCGCTGCAGCGCATCTGCGCCGACCGCGGCACCGCGTTCATCGTCAACGACAGCATGAGCCTCGCCAAGAGGATCGGCGCCGACGGGGTCCACCTCGGCCAGTCGGACGGCGACGTGCGCGAGGCGCGCGCGCTGCTCGGGCCGGCCGCCCAGATCGGCCGAACCTGCCACGACAGCCGGCACCTGGCGATGGAAGCGGGCGAGGCGGGCGCCGACTATGTCGCGTTCGGCGCCTTCTACCCGACCACCACCAAGCCCTCGAACTACCGCCCGCACCCGTCGATCCTCAGCTGGTGGTCGGCGCTGTTCGAAATCCCGTGCGTCGCGATCGGCGGCATCACCCCCGACAATGCCCGGCCGCTGATCGACGCCGGCGCCGACTTCGTCGCCGTCTGCCAGGCGGTGTGGGGCGCCTCAGACCCGGGCGAGCCGGTCCGCCGATTCACCGAATTGTTCGCCGCCACTCTGGCCGACCAGCTGCCTTAGGGCCCCTGCGGAACGCGCCTTGCGCGGCGGTCATGGAAACTAGTCCCGGCTCCATCGTTCAGTCGCAAACCCCATTGCGTCAGGAGAGTTGCGTGTTTCCAAGGACATCCCATTTGGCCATCGGCCTGTTCGCGGCCGCCACCGCCGCGGTCGCCATGGCCCAGGCCGCCCAAGCGCCCGCCCAGCAGCCTGCATCAACGACCGCTCGCGGCGCCAAGCCGTGGGTTCCGCCGGGCACTCCGGGCTCGCCGATCGACGGCGAGCTGTTCCACGCTCAGGTGCTGATGTCGGCGCATGCCTTTTCGCCCGGCGTGATCGACGGCAAGAAGGGGGAATCGTTTCGGCTGGCGCTGAGCAGCTTCCAGCGCTCGCGCGGGCTCGACGCCACCGGTGAGCTCGACCGCGAGACGCGGCGCGCCTTGCTGCAGGCCAACCGGCACTCGACGGTCATGGTCCGCCTCGGGCCGGACGACGTGCGCAGCCAATATGTCTATCCGTTCCCAGCGAACCCGGAGAAGCAGGCCGAGCTGAAGTTCCTCGGCTACCGCAACATGCTCGAGAAGGTCGCCGAGCGCTATCACACGACGCCCGACACGATCGTCGCGCTCAACGGGCCGGACAAGCTGATCGGCCTCGGCCAGGTGCTCCGGCTGCCCAATGTCATACCCTCGGCGCGTGACTATTCGGGCGTCCAGGGCAATGGCGCCTCTGTGATGAACGTGCTCAACGTCGACGCCCGCCAGCCGCAGGGCGACTATGTCGTCGTCGACAAGAGCGAGGGCGTGCTCAAGGTCTATCGCGGAAGCGCGCCGGGCGAAGGCGCGGACGGGGACGGCGCGCAGCTGGTCGCCGCCTTTCCGGTGACCATGGGCTCGAAGCAATATCCGCTGCCGATCGGCCGCTGGAAGGCGACTACCTACGCGTTCCTGCCGCCGTTCAAGTACCAGCCCGAACTGCTCGTGAAGCCCAAGACCGACAAGGAGCTGAACTTGCCTCCGGGGCCCAACGGGCCGGTCGGAGTCGCCTGGCTCGACCTCACCAAGGAGCATTACGGGATCCACGGCACCAACGAGCCGCAGACCATCGGCCGGGCCGAATCGAGCGGCTGCATCCGGATGACCAATTGGGACGTGCTGCGGCTTGCGCGGATGATGAAGCCGGGCTTCACGGCGATCTTCCAGGCCTGATGCTCAAGGTCGTCGGCACCGCGGTCGTCACGGCGATCCTGACCAGCGCCTTCTGGATCTTCTATTTCGGAATTGCCGGCGCTCCGAGGGTAAGCGAGCCCAAGGTGACGGCAGCTGGCGAGAAGATAACGATCGACCCCGAGGCGCAGCCGCCGGTGACCATCGCCGAGGGGGTGACGGTCGGGCCGGCGGGCCTCGCCATCCCGGTTGCGGGGATCAAGCCCGGGCAATTGAGCGACACCTACACCCAGGCGCGAGCCGGCGGCGCCCGGCTGCACGACGCGATCGACATCATGGCCCCGGAAGGGACTCCCGTGCTCGCCGCGGCCGACGGAACGGTCGAGAAGCTGTTCTTCTCTCAGGGCGGCGGCGGGATCACCGCCTACGTCCGCTCGCCCGACCAGCGCTGGATCTATTATTACGCGCACCTGCAGGGCTATGCGCCCGGCCTCGCCGAGGGTCAGCGGGTCAAGCGCGGTCAGATCATCGGCCGCGTCGGGTCGACCGGCAACGCCAACCCGGCCGGCCCGCACCTGCACTTCGCGATCCACCGCATGCAGCCCGGGGAGAAATGGCACCAGGGCAGCGCGGTCAACCCGTTCCCGCTGCTTGCCGGTCGCAAGGCCAGCAGTTAAGGGCGCAGCGATAGCGACAAACACCCGTTCGGGCTGAGCCTGTCGAAGCCCTGTCCTTTCGCCAAGAACAAGACAGCCCTTCGACAAGCTCAGGGCGAACGGCTGATGGGATGCCAAGAACATGAAGATCAGCGGCGTGGACATCCGTCCCGGCAACATCATCGAATATGACGGCGGCATCTGGCGCGCGGTGAAGATCCAGCACACCCAGCCGGGCAAGGGCGGCGCCTACATGCAGGTCGAGATGAAGAACCTCATCGACGGCCGCAAGACCAACGTCCGCTTCCGCAGCGCCGAGACGGTCGAGCGGGTCCGCCTCGACACCAAGGACTTTCAGTTCCTCTACCACGACGGCGACATGCTGGTGTTCATGGACAAGGACACCTACGAGCAGGTGTCGCTGCCCGAGGACTTGATCGGCGAGGCCGCTGCGTTTTTGCAGGACGGGATGGACGTGGTGATGGAGCTCTACAACGAGCGGCCGATCAGCGTTCAGCTGCCCGACCAGATCGAGGCGACGGTGGTCGAGGCCGACGCGGTGGTGAAGGGCCAGACCGCTTCGTCCTCCTACAAGCCGGCGATGCTCGACAATGGCGTGAGGGTGATGGTGCCGCCGCACATCACCGCCGGCACCCGGATCGTGGTCGATGTCTATGAACAAACCTACGTCCGCCGCGCGGACTGATCGATGGTCTCCCACTCGGGCCTGATCACGGTGATGCAGCGGGCCGCGCGCAAGGCGGCGCCGCGGCTGCGCCGCGACTTCGGCGAGGTCGAGCAATTGCAGGTCAGCCGCAAGGGGCCGGCGGACTTCGTCTCGATGGCCGACAAGCGCGCGGAAGCGACCATCGTCGAGGAGCTGCGCTCCGCCCGGCCTGATTGGGGAATGCTGCTCGAGGAGGGCGGGGAGATCGAGGGCAATCCCGACAAGCCGCGCTGGATCGTCGACCCGCTCGACGGCACCACCAACTTCCTCCACGGGGTGCCGCATTTCGCGATCAGCATCGCGGTCGAGGAGCGGCGGCCCGGCTCGCGCCCCGAAATCACCCAGGGCCTGGTCTACCAGCCGCTGACCGACGAGAGCTTCTGGGCCGAGAAGGGCCGCGGCGCCTGGCTCAATGAGCGGCGGCTGCGGGTCTCGGCGCGACGCGACCTGTCCGAGACCCTGATCGGCACCGGGATCCCGCATTGCGGGCGCGGCGAGGTCGGATCGTGGGGACGGATCTACGCGGCGGTCGCTCCGCACGTCTCGGGGGTCCGCCGCTTCGGCTCGGCGGCGCTCGACCTCGCCTGGGTCGCGGCGGCGCGGATGGACGGCTTCTGGGAGGACGATCTCGACATCTGGGACACCGCCGCGGGCGTGCTCCTGATCCGCGAGGCGGGCGGCTTCGTCACCGACTACCGCGGCTCCGACCAGATGTTCGAGCGGCGCCAGTACCTCGCCGCCAACGGCGACATCCACTCACGGCTGCACAAGCTGGTCTCCGGGGCCCTGCGGGCGATCTGATTTTCCCCGCCATTTGCCTTCGGCGCGGTGTTGCCCGCCCGCGCCCCCTGTCCTAAAGCCCCGCCAGCCTCGCGTAGTGGAGTTTCCCTTGGCCAGCGTCGCCGCCGGATATCTGCCGATCCTGCTGTTCCTCGCCGT
>DASTZO010000183.1:0-2047 GCA_035764265.1 Sphingomicrobium sp. | reverse complement strand
ATATCCGGGCCTTATGGTTGGTGCCGCAAAAGGGATTCGAACCCCTGACCCCGTCATTACGAATGACGTGCTCTACCGGCTGAGCTATTGCGGCCCAATCTGCCTGATCGCGAATGCGCCCTGATATCGGCTGTGGCAGGGCTTGGCAAGGCGCGGTCGAACACGCGGGGGTCAGCCGAGTGGCCTGGACCGGCCCCGAAATAGGCGTCCGCTTCAAGTCTTGAAATACTGCCGCAGGCGGCCCCAGACGTCGGGCTTGGCCTCGCTCGCCGGTACCGGCTCGACCGTCGCTTCGAGATCGGGGCCGGGATCGTCCGGCGCGTGCACCAGCGGGATCACGGCCGGCGGGCGCGAAACCGGTGGTTCAGATCGTGCGGCGCGCGTGCTGGTGACGGGCGGCGGTTCGATGATCGGCTCCGGCCGGGGCTCCTCGGCGCGCAGCGGCGCCGGCTTCTCGGCCGTGAGATCGAGCGGCGTCTCATGCGCCGGGCGGCGCTCGACCTTGGCCGGGACATTGACGGTGGCGTCGGCATCGCGGCCGGCCTCGATCACCGGGCGGTCGCTGTCGAGACCCGACAGCGGATCCTTCCACTCGAACGCGTCGAGCCGGCCGGTGACCGGCGAGATCGGCAGCCAGCGCTGCGAGACGAACCCGTCCGCCGTCCAGGCCGGATCGCGCCGGCCATGCAGCGCGCGGGCCATCCACTCGCGGGCGCGGCCCTCGTCGTTATGCTCCTTCATTTCGAGTTCGGCCATCAGGGCTGCGACGCGCTGCGTCGGCACCACGGCGAGCGGCGCCAGCGCCTGGCGGGCGATGGCGAACTCCTGCGCGTCGAGAGCGGCGCGGCCGACGGCCAGCGCGGCCTCGACATTGCCGGGCGATTTTTCGGCCAGCGACTGGATGCGCGTGAGCCGTTCGCGGGCCGAATCGCCGGGCCGCAGATGGGCGTAGCCCTCCGCCAGATCGGGATGCGGATTGGTCCGCCAAGCGGCCTCGATGATGCGGCCGGCCTTGCGATGTTCGCCGCCCTCGCCGAGCAGCTTTGCGGCGAGCACGGCCGCCGGGACCAGGGTCGGGGCGAGCTTTACCGCCTCCAGGACGTCGGCCTTGGCGCGGTCGCGCTCCATCTCCTCATTGGCGAGCGCCCGCGCGGTCAGGAGCACGGCGCGCTGGCGCTGATAGGCCGGCTTGTCGATCAAGCCGCTCTTCATGTTGCGCTCGAGCCGCTCGAGCGCGCCCGCCCAGTCGCCGGTCACGCATCGGAATTCCAGCACGGCCTGGCCGGCCCAGGCCGGAACCTGCGCGTGCTTGGCGGCTTCTTCGGCGTAGAGCTGCGCGGTCGCGACGTCGGCGCGGCGCTGCGCCTCGATGTAGAGGCCGTGCAGGCCGAGCAGCCTGGTGTCGTCGCGGTTCGCCATCTGGTGGAAAGCGCGCTCGGCCTGGGCGCCGTCGCCCGCGAGCTGCGCGGTCTGCGCGCCGAGCAGCAGCGTCAGCGGCTCGCCCGGCGCATGGCGGTTGGCCTCGTCGACGTACTTGCGGGCGGCGCGAACGTCACCCGAGCCGATCGCGATCAGCCCCTGGGACACCGCCCGGTATCCGCGAATGCCGCGCCGCGCACCGAGGTAGCGGGCGAGCGTGTCGGGCGACCGCCAGACGGTGAGCGCCAGCGACCACAGCAGCACCGCCACCACCGCCACGGCCGCCATCGCGACCAGCAGCATCATCACCGAGGTTTCGAGCCGCCAGCCCTGCCACGTCACCGAGACGTCGCCCGGCCGGTCGGCGAACCAGACCGCGACGAAGGCCAGGAGGCCGATGAGGACGAGGTAGATGATGACGCGGATCATCGCGACCTTACTGCCATTGGCGGATGCCCAATCAAGTCACTTCCCAAGCGCGGCCAGGGCCTCGGCCGCGATTTGATTGCTCGACCGGATCGCAGCCGTACGCGCTTCGGCGCGCTTGATCCAGTCCTGCGCCGGGGCACGCACATTGTCGGGCAGCTTGGCGAGCTCCGCGAGTGCGCCGGCGAGATCGGAATGTGCG
>DASTZO010000182.1:0-2662 GCA_035764265.1 Sphingomicrobium sp. | reverse complement strand
CACCACATAGGGCACGACCTTGGCATTGAGCTGCACCGTCCCGCGCACGCCGTAGGACCAGCCCTTGGTCTCGCGCAGGTTCATGTTGATGCGGGCGAGGAAGTTGCCGCCGATGACGTCGTTGGCGCTGGTCAGGCCGGTGACGTCGCTGCGCGGGTCGACCGGGGTCACCTGGCCGCCGAGGATCACCGACTGCGGCGATTGCGGGCGGTCGATGAGAAAGATCTTCGGGCTCTCCGGCCGCGCCGGGGCGGCGCCGAACTGCTTGGTGCCGCGCGGGACGTCGGGCGCCGCCCACTGGCCGAAGCGCCGGTCGAGCTCCGCCTGGATCTCGGCCAGCGGCCGGTCGGAGACGACGAAGATCTGCAGATTGTCGGGCCGCAGCCAGCGCTGCTGGAAGCCGACCAGGTCGGCGCGGGTGAAGCGCGCCACCGCCGCCGGGTCGCCCGCGGCGGTCGTCGCATAGGGATGCGCCGGACCGTAGAGCAGCGCCGGCAAGGCCCGGCTCGCCATCCCGTTGGGGTCCTTGAGCTGCTGGGCGATCGCGGTCAGGGTCTGCGCCCGCACCCGGTTGAGCTCGGGCTCGGCGAAGGCCGGGTTGCGGACGATGTCGGCGAGCAGGTCGAGCGACGGGCCGAGGTTGGCGCTCAGCGCCGACATCCCGACCGTGCTCCGGTCGGCCGATCCGCCGGCGCCGATCTGGGCGCCCAGTCGCTCCTGCTCTTCCGCGATCTGCTGCGAGCTTCGCGTTGTCGTGCCTTCGTCGAGCAGGCCGACGGTCAAATTCTGCAGGCCGCGGCTGTCGGGCGCGTCGGCGGAATAGCCGGCGTTGAACGACAGAGCGAGGCCGGTCACCGGGACCGCGGTGCGCTGCGCGTAGTGGACCTTGACCCCGTTCGCCAGGGTCACGTGGCTGACCTCGGGGAAGTCGAGCGGCGCCATCGGCCCGAGCGCCGGGACCTCGCGCTTCCTGGAGACCGTGACCTTGCCGTCGCCCTTCTTGCCGGCCAAAGCGACCGCCTTCGCCTCCTGGTAGGCCGGCCGGTCGCCGGGCTCGAGCCGGATGGTCAGCGACGGTCTGGTCAGCCACTCGTTCATCGCCGCGCGCACCTCGTCGGGCGTGATGCTCGCGTAGGTCGCGAGCGTCTTGCGGTAGAATTCGGAATCGCCGGCGTAGATCTGGCCTTCGGCGAGCGCGACCGCCTTGCCGCCGAAGCCGCCGACCTGCTCGAGGCCGCGGATGCGCTGCGCGACCTCGCTGGTCGCGGCCCGCCGGACCTCGTCGTCGCTGGGGCCCTGCGCGATGAACTGGGTGATCAGCTCGTCGAGGCGCCGTTCGACCAGCGCCGGGTCGACCCCCGGCTTGACCGTCGCGGTGGCGGTGAAGATGCCGACGCGCTGGAACGGGATGTTGCCCGCGGTGACCCCGACCGCGACCTTCTCGTCGCGGACCAGGATATTGTCGAGGCGCGAGCTGGCGAGGCCGCCGAGCACCGAGCCGGCGATGTCGAGCGCGACCAGCTGCCGGTCGAGGATTCCGGGCATCGGCCAGTAGCGCTGGACGCTGACCGCGGCGACCCGGTCCTTCATGACGATCGACTTGGGCGCGGCGAGCACCGGGACGCCGGCGTCCGCGGGGACGTTGACCGGGCCCTGGCCGATCTCGCCGAAATATTTCTCGACCAGCGGCCGGGCGGAGTCGGCGTCCACGTCGCCGGCCAGCACCAGCACCGCATTGTTGGGCCCGTAATTGTCGCGGAACCAGCTTTTCACGTCGGCGAGGCTGGCCGCGTCGAGGTCGGCCATCGACCCGATCGGGCTGTGCCGGTACGGGTGGCCTTCGGGGAACAGGTTGTTGAGGATCTCGTAGAACACCAGGCCGCCCGGCTGGTTGTCGTTCTGGCGCTTTTCGTTCTGGACGACTCCGCGCTGGTTATCGAGCTTGGCTTGGGTGACCGCGCCGAGCAGGTACCCCATGCGGTCGGACTCCATGAACAGCGCCCGCTCGAGCGCTCCGGTCGGCACGGTCTGGAAATAATTGGTGCGGTCGAAGTGAGTGGTGCCGTTGTAGTCGGTGGCGCCGATCTGCTGCAGATATTCGAAATAATCGCCGGGCAGATTCTCCGAGCCGTTGAACATCAGATGCTCGAACAGATGGGCAAAGCCGGTCTTGCCCTCGGGCTCGTCCTTCGAGCCGACATTGTACCAGGTGCTGACCGCGACCACCGGCGCCTTGCGGTCCTCGTGGACCAGCACGGTGAGGCCGTTGGCGAGGCGGAACATCTGGTGCGGGATGGCGACCTGCTCGACCAGCGCCGGGACCGGAGCCGGGGCGGGCGCAACCGTGAGCTCGGCGACCGGCGCCGGCTGCGGCGCGAGCACGACCTGGCGCGGTGCGGTCGCGCAGGCGGCGAGCGCCGACGCGCTTGCAAGCAGGACAATCAAGCGGCTGCGAATCATCGACTTTTGCTCCGGGATGCGGGGGTGCGCGCCATGTGTAGGGTTGGTTCCATCCAGCGCAAGCCGGTTCTGCCAGAGTGCCCGCCGGTTCGACCAACGGCGGTCGCGACGACGGTTCCGGCGGCGCGTGCTGACAGGCCCGGGCCGCTCTGCTAGCCCGCCCGCGCATGACTCCCCTCGACAAGATCCGCAATTTCTCGAT
>DASTZO010000181.1:0-3523 GCA_035764265.1 Sphingomicrobium sp. | reverse complement strand
CGGCGAGCTCGGCGTTCTTGGCCGGGACCGCCGGCACCGCGGCGGCCGCTTGCTCGGCCGGCGGCACGGCGAGCGGCGGGGGAGCTGCGGCGCAGGCGGCAATGAGGGCCGTCGAGGCGAGCAGGAGTAAGCGCTTCACGGGATTTCCTCTTTTCGTCATGCGCTTCTCCTTGAACAAAGGCCGGCCCCGGCTCAAGGCCGCGGTGACGACTGTTCGACCAACGACGGGACTTGATGGCGCTCTACCCGCTTCTCCGGCCGCTGATGTTCGCGCTCGACGCGGAGCGCGCGCACCGGGCGACGATCGCCGCCCTGAAGCTGTGGCCGAAGCGCCGGCCGCCCGATTTCCCGCCGTCGCTCCGCTCGACCGTCGCCGGGCTGGCGTTCCCCTCGCCGGTCGGGCTCGCCGCCGGCTTCGACAAGGACGCCGAGGTGCCCGCGCAGATGCTCAGCCTCGGCTTCGGCTTCGTCGAGGTCGGGACCCTGACCCCGGAGCCGCAGCCCGGCAATTCGAAGCCCCGCCTGTTCCGGCTGCGCGAGGACCGCGCGGTGATCAACCGCCTGGGCTTCAACAACCGCGGCCAGGCGGAAGCGTTCGAACGGCTCCAAACCCTGGGCCGCCGCGGCGTCATCGGGGTCAACATCGGCGCCAACCGCGACAGTCCCGACCGAATCGAAGACTATGTCGGCGGCGTTCGGGCGATGGCCCAGGTCGCGCGCTACCTGGCGATCAACATCTCCTCGCCCAACACGCCCGGCCTGCGCGGCCTGCAGGACGAAGGCGCGCTCGACGAATTGCTCGCCGCCGTCCGCGACGCCCGCCCGCCGGGCGGCCCGCCTCTGTTCCTCAAGGTCGCGCCCGACCTCGGCCCCGGTGACCCCGAGCGCATCGTCCGCTCGGCGATCGACCACGGAGTCGACGCCCTGATCGTCGCCAACACCACCGTCTCGCGCCCGCCCTTGCGCTCGCGCCACGCAAGCGAATCCGGCGGCCTGTCCGGCGAGCCGCTCAAGCCGCTGGCGCTCGAAACCCTGCGCCGGTTCCGGAGCGCGGGCGGCGGCGCCATCCCCCTGATCGGCGCCGGCGGCCTCGCCAACGCCGACGACGCCTGGGAGCGGATCCGCGCCGGCGCCAGCCTTGTCCAGCTCTACACGGCGATGGTCTACGAGGGCCCGGGCATCGCCCGGCGGATCGCCCGCGGCCTCGCCCGCAAGCTCGAGCGCGCCGGCCTCGCGAACATTGCCGAGGCGGTGGGGAGCGGCTAGCCGAGGCCGATGCCAACGCTCGTCACGCCCGTCTTCGCCGTCCTCGCCGCCCTCGCCCTCACCGGCTGCGCGGCCCTTCCCCCCCCTTCGGCTGGCCCGCCTGCCCGCTCGGCTTCGATCGGGACAGGAATGGTCAGCGCCGCCGACCCGCGCGCCGCCGCGGCCGGGGCCGAAATGCTCCGGCGGGGCGGCAGCGCCGTCGATGCGGCGATCGCGACGCTGCTGGCGCTCAATGTCGTCGAGCCGCAAAGCTCGGGCATCGGCGGCGGCGGGTTCCTCGTCTATTCGGATCGCGGCGGCGACCCGGTCACCTACGACGGCCGCGAAACGGCGCCGGCCGCGGCGGGGCCGTCGTGGTTCCTGAAGGACGGCCGGCCGATGCCGTTCGACGAGGCGGTCCCCGGCGGCAAAAGCGTCGGCGTGCCCGGCAATGTGAGGCTGATGGCTCTGGCCCACGGCAAGCACGGCAAGCTTCCCTGGGCGATGGTGTTCGAGCCCGCGATCCGTCTTGCCCGCGACGGGTTCGCGATGAGCCCGCGGCTCAATTTCGCGCTCGCCCGCGGCGATGACGAAGGCAGCAGCGTGGCGGCCTCGACGCCCGCCGGGCGAGCCCTCTATTTCGACCGGGACGGCCGCCCGCTGGCCGTCGGCACGACCATCCGCAACCCCGCCTTCGCCGCTTTGCTCGAGCAGTTGGCCGCGCTCGGGCCGGACAGCTTCTACGTCGGCCCGAACGCGCAAGCGATCGTCGCGGCGGTCAACGGCAGCGCGCGCAATCCCTCGCCGATGACAGCGGGCGATGTCGCCGCATATGAAGCCAAGCCCCGCACCCCGGTGTGCGGCCACTATCGCGCCCACCGCGTCTGCGGCATGGGCCCGGTGTCGTCGGGCGGCACCACGGTGTTCGCGATCCTCAAGCAGCTCGAGCGCTTCGACCTGGCGGCGCTCGGCCCGAACCATCCGACCAGCTGGCATCTGATCGCCGAATCGATGCGGCTGGCTTTCGCCGACCGCGACAAATATCTCGCCGATCCCGATTTTGTCCGGGTGCCGGTCGCCGGGCTGATCGATCCCGGCTATCTCGCCGGCCGCTCCGCCCTGATCGCCGCCGACGGCACTATGGCCGGCGTCGCCGCGGGCGTGCCCCCGGGAGCGCCGGTCGCCGCCGTCGGCGAGGAAGCAGCGGAGCACGGGACGTCGCACTTTGTCGCGGTCGACCGCTGGGGCAACGTCGCCTCGCAAACGTCGACGATCGAAAGCGCGTTCGGCTCGGGCCTGGTGGTCAATGGCTATTATCTCAACAACGAGCTGACCGATTTCAGCTTCGTTCCCGCGGTCGCCGGAGTCCCCGTCGCCAACCGAGTCGAGGGCGGCAAGCGCCCGCGCAGCTCGATGAGCCCGACCATCGTCTGGGGGCCGGACGGCCGGGTCCGCCTGGCGCTTGGCGCCGCCGGCGGGCCGACGATCATCGCCCAGGTCGCCAAGGCGATCATCGGAGTCATCGACTGGAAGCTATCGGCGCAGCAGGCGATCGCCTTGCCGACCGTGTTCGCGCCCGGGGACACCGTCTATCTCGAACGCGGGACCTTCCTCGAGCCGATGGCGCCGCAGCTTCGAGCGCTCGGCCATGCCAGGATCGGCTACCGGCCGCCGATGACCTTCAAGGCCAACGCCATCGAATGGGCCGGCGGCCGCTGGGTCGGGGCCGCCGACCCGCGCAGCGAAGGCGCGGCGGTTTCCGAATGAGGCGCTGATGGCCCGCCGGCTCGAGCAATTCCCCAATCTGGTGACGATGTTCCTCACGCGCGCCGCGGAGAAGGGCGACCAGCCGTTCCTGTCGGCCAAGCGCGACGGCGAGTGGCGCTCGCTGAGCTGGAGCGAGGCCGCGCGCCAGGTCGCCGCGCTCGCCGAGAGCCTGACTCGCATCGGGCTTGAGCCCGGCGACCGGGTGATGCTGGTCAGCGAGAACCGCCCCGAATGGCTGGTCGCCGACCTCGCCATCATGGCCGCCGGCTGCGTCACGGTGCCGACCTACATCACCAACACCACCCGCGATCACAGCCACGTGCTCGAGAATTCGGGCGCCAAAGCGGTGATCGTGTCGAACCAGAAGCTGGCCAAGGCGCTGGTCCCGGCGGTTCTGTTCTCGGGCCTGTGCCGCCATGTGATCGGCATCGAGCCGATCCGCGCCGGCCAGGCGAGCGACGAATTCACCTACCATCACTGGGACGATCTGGTCGCCGGCGAGCCGGACATG
>DASTZO010000180.1:0-4189 GCA_035764265.1 Sphingomicrobium sp. | reverse complement strand
TCCCGACCTCGCGGTGTTGAGGGTGAACATGAGGCCGCGGACGCCGCAAATCGAGGCCGAAGCGAAGCGCCAGATCGAGGAGATCGTCGCGGTGGTGGCGGTCGAACGCGACGTCACCATCCACGCCCACGGGGACTTCGGCCGTCCCCCCAAGCCGATGACGGCGGAGATGGAAAAGCTGTTCGGCCTGGTCAAGCAGGCCGGCGCCGACCTCGGCCAGCAAATCGGCTGGCAGCCGTCGGGCGGGGTGTGCGACGGCAACAACATCGCCGCCTGCGGGGTGCCGGTCGTCGACACGATGGGCGTTCGCGGCGGCAAGATCCACAGCCCGCAAGAATATCTCATCGTCGACAGCCTCGCCGAGCGCGCCGCTTTGTCGGCGCTGACCATCCTGCGCCTGGCGGGCGGGCGGGCATGACGTTCCGGGTCCGGCCCGCTCGCGGCAGCGATTTCAACGCGATCTACCAGATGGCCAAGCTGACCGGCGGCGGCTTCACCAACCTGCCCGCCGACCGCGCGACCCTGGTCGAAAAGCTCGCCCGGTCCGACCGGTCGTTCGCCAGGGCCGGCGACGAGCAGGCCGGCGATCTCTACATGTTCGTGCTCGAGGACCCCAAGGCGCGCCAGATCCGCGGCACCTGCCAGGTGTTCGGCAAGGTCGGGGTCGTCCAGCCGTTCTACAGCTATCATCTCAGCACCCTCACCCAGAGCAGCCCCGAGCTCGGCAAGACCTTCCACAACCAGATGCTCAGCCTGACCACCGACCTCGAGGGTTCGTCCGAGGTCGGTGGCCTGTTTCTCCACCCCCAGGTCCGCGCCGGCGGCTGGGGCTCGCTCCTCGCCCGCAGCCGCTATCTGTTCATCCGGCAGCATCGCTCCCGCTTCGGCGACCGGGTTCTCGCCGAGCTTCGCGGAGTGATGGACGAGGCCGGCAATTCGCCGTTCTGGGACGGGCTGGCCGGCCGCTTCTTCGACATGAGCTTCCCCGAGGCCGACCACTTCAACGCCATCCACGGCACCCGCTTCATCGCCGATTTGATGCCGCGGACCCCGATCTACGTCGCGCTGCTCGCCGAGAGCGCCAAGGCGGTGATGGGCCAACCGCACCCGAGCGGGCGGGCGGCGTTGCGGATGCTCGAGGAAGAAGGCTTCGCCTACGACCGCTACATCGACATCTTCGACGGCGGCCCGACCGTCACCGCCGCCACCGACCGCATCCGGACCGTTCACGAATCCGCCTGCGAGGCCGTGCTCGAGGTCGGCGAGGGCGGCAAGCAGAAGGTGATCCTGGCGGCTGGCAAGCTGAGCGACTTCACCGCCTGCTACGCGAGCGTCCGGCGGGTCCCGCGCAAGGGCCTGTGCATCGATTCCGAGGCGGCTCGGCTGCTCGGGGTCAAGCCGGGCGACGAGGTGCTGGCGGTGAGCAGCTGAGATGGCGCTCACCGAAATCAATTTCGACGGGATCATCGGCCCGAGCCACAATTACGCCGGGCTCAGCCTCGGCAACCTTGCCTCGACCCGCAACGCCGGGCAGGTCTCGCGGCCGCGCGCCGCCGCGCTCGAAGGGTTGGCGAAGATGCGCTCCAACCTCGCCCTCGGCCTCGCCCAGGGCGTGCTGATGCCCCACCCGCGGCCCAACCGGGCGTGGCTCGCCGAGCTCGGGACGACCATCGACGACGCCGAAGCCCCGCTCGCCGCCAACGCCCTGTCGGCCTCGGCGATGTGGGCGGCCAACGCGGCGACCGTCTCTCCGGCGCCCGACACCGCCGATGGCCGCTGCCACCTGACCGTCGCCAATTTGCGCACCATGGCCCATCGCAGCCACGAGTGGCCGGCGACCCTCGCGCAGCTCAAGCTCGCCTTCGCCGACTCCGCGCAGTTCACCGTCCACCCACCGGTGCCGCCGGCGTTCGGCGACGAGGGCGCCGCCAACCACATGCGCCTGGCCCCCACCTACGGCGAGCCCGGGGTGGAGATCTTCGTCTACGGCGTGTCGGGCGGCGGCTTCCCCGCGCGCCAGCACGTCGAGGCGTCGAAAGCGATCGCCCGGCGGCACCGGCTGGACCCCGGGCGGACCCTGTTCGCCGAGCAGTCGGAGCAGGCGATCGCCGCCGGGGCGTTCCACAACGACGTCGTCGCGGTCGCCAACGGTCCGCTCCTGTTCGCGCACGAAAAAGCGTTCGCCGAGCGCGCCCGGCTCCTTGCCGACTGCGAGCGGCTGGTCCCGGGCTTCGAGCTGGTCGAGGTGGCCGACGCCGACGTCCCGCTCGCCGACGCGGTCGCGTCCTATCTGTTCAACGCGCAGCTGGTCAGCCCGGCCGGCGGCGAGACGACCCTGATCGTCCCCAGCGAAGCGCGCGAGACTCCGTCGGTGTGGGCGTGGCTGCAGCGGCATCTCGCCGGCAACGGCCCGATCCGCCGGGTCGAAGTCGTCGACGTCCGCCAGTCGATGGCCAACGGCGGCGGCCCGGCCTGCCTGCGCCTCAGGGTGGTCGCCGATCCGGCGACCGTCGACCCGAGGTTCCTGGCCGACGAGGCGCGGCTCGATTCGATCGCCGAAACCGTCGAGCGCCACTGGCCGGAGGAGATCGCCAGCGACGAGCTCGCCGAGCCGTCCCTGATCCGCGACATCGAAGACGCGCGCGCCCGGCTGCTGCAGCGGCTCGGCCTTGCCGGGCTGCTGTAAAAGTTAACGGGCAATTGACCAATTGTCTTAGTCCGGGACTGGCGGAACTGCGCGGTTGGCACGTGGTTGGATTAACTTATCACCATGCTCATGCGAATCGCCCGACTGTTTACGATCAAGACCCGCACCGAGGTGTGGCTGGTAATCTATGCGCTCGCTCTGGGCGCCGTCGAGCGCGGCCGCCACTATATCGAAGCCTATCCGGGCTATGGCGGGATCATGCTGGCGCTCGCCTGCACCGGAGTGGTGTTCCTGGCCGGCGCCAAATTGCTCGACTCCGTCAAGCCGGCCCCGGCGGCCGCGAAAGTCGGGGCTTATTCGCCGCCGCAGCGGCACCCGTCGGTCAGTCGTAGTCGACCCAGACTGCGCCCGACTCGATTCGGTTCAGCGTTACCGCTTTCGCTTCGCACAGGTTCACGCCCGACCAGACCGCGGTGATCCCGCCCGCCAGGGTCGCCTGGATATCGAACGCGCAGTCCGCATCCGCGAACTGGATCGTCCCGCGCCCGCCCGCGCGCGGCGCGCCGGTCAGCGGTTGCCAGTTGCTGGTCCCGAACCGCCGGATCGACAGAGCGGTGATGTCATGGCCGGTCGAGTTGACGATGATGAAGCTGCCCGCCCCGGCCATTGCCGGTGCAGGCGCCAGCATCAGGAACGCTGCGGCAAGCGTGAACAGGAACCGGGGCATGCGCCGCTTATACCGCGCAAGCCACTGCTGCTCCAAGCGAAACTGTCAGGCTGCGTCGAGCGCGGCGTAGTCCGGGCGCGAGCGCCGGATCACCGGCGCCGGAGCCGGGCCGTGCCGGAACGTCTCCTGGAGCGGCAGCGCGGTCGAGCAGAACGCGCATTCCGCAAGGACTCGCCCGAGGTACCAGTGCGTCCGGCCGCAGCCGGGGCAGTGGTTGACCTCATTGTCGCGGTAGACCGCGTGATAGCCGCGCTGGGCCGGATCGAACTGGCCGCGGCGGGCGTCAATCGAGTTCAACATAGTGACCTTCCTTGAAACCATTTCGGCTCCAACGTCCGGTATTTCTTATAAGTTGCGGCGGACTTCGATGTAACCGGCCAATTTGCCAATAATCGCCGCAATTTGTGTCAGGCTGGCACAGCTTCCCATTTTAACCCTCCCTTAGCGAATCACGCGCCATTGTCGGCCCAGCGACTTTTGTCGGGAGGGGCATAAGATGGAGTCGGACGCGCGCTATTATCGCCGTAGGGCCATCGAGGAGCGCATGGCCGCCCAGCGCGCGGTGACCGAGCAGGCGCGGACCTGGCACGCCAAGCTGGCCCGCGATTTCGCCGAGCGCGCCGCCAACGCCCCCAATTTCGTCGGCGCCTGAGCGCCCGCTTCAACGCCCGCAATTCTCCGCCTGCCGCGCCGGCGGCGCGAAACAGGACAGGTGTTGGAACTCTCCCGAGCCTTGTCGATTCTGCAGGGCATTGAAAAACGGGAGAGAATCATGCCTCGTGAATTGGTCGACACCGGCAGCGACAAGCGCTTCG
>DASTZO010000179.1:0-3731 GCA_035764265.1 Sphingomicrobium sp. | reverse complement strand
GGAGATCCCGGTGCGGGGCCGGCGCAACGACCTCATCGCCATCGTGGTCGGGACCCTGCTTTATCTGGCGCTCGGCCTCGTGTTCCATCCGCTGGTGGTGGGCGTGCCGGTATTCGGCCGCCCGGCGTATTAAGATTGGGTGAGGCAGTGTAAGTTGTGCCCGCGACAAGCGCGGGCATGACAATCGAAAGACCGCAGCAAATCCAAGTTCAACCATGTCCGTGCAAGAAGAAATCAAGCGGCTGACAGCGCCTGACATCCGCGCCCGCAAGGGCGGCGAGCCGATCGTCTCGCTGACCTCGTATCACGCCCACACCGCGCGCCTGCTCGACGCACATTGCGACGTCATCCTGGTCGGCGACTCGCTCGGCATGGTGATGCACGGGCTCGAATCGACCGTCCCCGTCACCCTCGACATGATGATCCTGCAAGGCCACGCGGTGATGCGCGGGTCGAAGCGGGCGCTGGTCGTCATCGACATGCCGTTCGGCTCCTACGAGGCGTCGAAGGAGCAGGCGTTCATGTCGGCGGCGCGGGTGATGAAGGAAACCGGTTGCGGCGCCATCAAGCTCGAGGGCGGCCGGCGGATGGCCGAGACGATTCGCTTTCTGGCCGAGCGTGGCGTCCCGGTGATGGGCCATATCGGGCTCACGCCGCAGTCAATCAACACCATCGGCAGCTTTCGCGCGCAGGGCCGCGACGAGGCCGACTGGGCGCCGATCGAGGACGATGCCCGGGCGGTCAGCGACGCCGGCGCGTTCTCGGTGGTGATCGAGGCGGTGGCCGAGCCGCTCGCCCGCAAGATCACCGCCGATGTGCCGATTCCGACCATCGGCATCGGCGGCAGCGTCGCCTGCGACGGCCAAATCCTGGTGCTGGAGGACATGCTCGGGCTGACGCCGCGGGTGCCGAAATTCGTCCGCCGCTATGGGGAGCTCGGGCCCTCGATCGGCCAGGCGGTGGCCGCCTACGCGGCCGACGTGCGCGCCCGGGCATTCCCAGGGCCGGAGCACGTCTATCCGATGAGAACAAAAGGGAAATCCGGCGGACCCAAAGCGGGTTAGACACACTACGTTAATCTTTGCCTTGGCTCTGCCACATCGCTAGGTTACCCGCGATGTCAGCCTAGGCCGTCTGGGGGGCCTGGAGCAGGGGAATTTACGTGTCCGACGTAGACGTCTTCCGCGAAGTCGACGAGGAAGTCCGCCGCGAGCAGCTCAAAAAGCTGTGGGATCGCTACGGCATCTTTGTCGTCGTGCTGGCGGTTCTGGTCGTCGCGGCCGTCGGCGCCTGGCGCGGCTACCAATGTGGGAAGCCAAAAAGGCGGCTGAGGCCGGCGCTGCGTTCGAGGCGGCGATTGCGCTCAGCGACGGCGGCAAGCATGCCGAAGCCGAGGCGGCATTCGCCAAGATCGCGGGCGACAGCACGTCCGGCTACCGGCAGCTCGCGCGCATCCGCGAAGCCGCGGAACTCGTCTACCAGGATCCCAAGGCCGCGGTGGCGGCGTTCGAGAAGATCGCCAACGATGGCGCCGCCGATCCGGTGCTGCGCGATCTCGCTGCGTTGCGCGCCGGCGCACTCTCCATCGATGCCGGCAGCTATCCCGACGCACAGCGGCTGCTGGAGCCGCTCGCCCAGCCGGACCGCACCTTCCGCCACACCGCGCGCGAACTGCTCGCGCTTTCCGCCTGGCGCCAGGGCGACGGTCCCGGCACCAAGCGCTGGTTTGACATGCTCGCGACCGATCCGTTGACGCCAGCCGCAACCCGCTCGCGCGCCGAGATGCTGATGGCTCTCGTCGCGGCCGAGGCCAAGAGCTGAGAAGGCGAAACCATGAACCGCTTCGCTCGTGCCACGCTCGCCGCATCGGCGCTCTCGCTCGGCCTGATGCTGGGGGCCTGCGGAACGATGGATACCTTCGATCCGACCGATCTCTTCAGCGCCGAAATCTTCAACACGAAGAAGAAGCTGCCGGGCGAGCGCAAGCCGGTGTTCCCCGAGGGCACGCCCGGCGTGCCGCAAGGCGTGCCGGCCGAACTGGTCAAGGGTCACCAGCCGGCCGCGGAGCCGGAAGTCACCCAGGCCATTCCGGAGCAGAAAGAGGCCGCGGCCGAACCCGAAAAGCCCAAGGCGAAGCCCAAGCCGAAACCGAAGGTGGTCGCCAAGCCGCAGCCGCCGGAAGAGAAGCCGACCTCCGTCACCGTGAACCGGTCCGAATCGCCCTGGCCCGATCCGCCGCAGGCGTCGACGCAGCCGCAGGCCTCCGCCCAGCCGCAGTCCGCCTGGCCGGGCGCGCAGCGGGGCGGGTCGATCTGGCCCGATCCGCCGCGCTGACCGAACTTTCCATCGCAACGCTCTCGCGCGCGCGAAGCATACGCGCCATACATCCCGCATGAGCTTCACGGTCGCCATCGTCGGACGGCCGAACGTCGGCAAGTCGACCCTGTTCAACCGGCTGGTCGGCCGGCGCCTCGCGCTGGTCGACGACCAGCCGGGCGTCACCCGCGACCGCCGCGAGGGCCGCGCGCAACTTGGCGATCTCTCCTTCACGGTGATCGATACCGCAGGCCTCGACGAGGCTGCGCCGGCGAGCCTTACCGGGCGCATGCAGGCGCAGACTGCGGCCGCGGTCGCGGGCGCCGACGCTGTGATGTTCGTGATCGACGCGCGCGCCGGGCTGCTGCCGGCGGATGAAGCGTTCGCCGATTTCGTGCGCCGCTCGGGCAAGCCGGTGATCGTGGTCGCCAACAAGAGCGAAGGCCGGGCGACGCAGGCCGGCGCCAACGAGGCCTATGCGCTCGGTCTCGGTGAGCCGGTCGCAATCTCGGCCGAGCATGGCGAAGGCCTCGCCGACCTCTACGAGGCGCTGCGGGCCGTCGCACCGGCGGAAGCCGAAGATGTGGCGATCGAAAAGGAGGAGGGCGCCGTCGTAGCGCCCGCCGAACCGGCGCCGATCCGCATTGCGGTGGTGGGCCGGCCGAATTCCGGCAAGTCGACGTTGATCAACCGGCTGCTCGGCGAGGAGCGCCTGCTCACCGGGCCGGAGGCTGGCATCACCCGCGATGCGATCGCGGTCGATCTCGCCTGGCACAGCACGCGCTTTCGCGTCCACGATACTGCCGGCATGCGCAAGCGCGCGCGCATCGACGAGAAGCTCGAGAAGCTCTCGGTTGCCGACGCGCTCAACGCCATCCGCTTTGCCGAGGTGGTGATCCTGCTCCTCGATGCCGAGCGCCCGTTCGAGGAGCAGGACCTGCGCATCGCCGACCTGATCGAGCGCGAAGGCCGCGCGCTGGTCATCGGCATGAACAAGTGGGACCGCAAGGAAAGCGTGCCCGGTGCGATGACGAGGCTCCGAGAAGAAACCGACCATTGGCTGCCGCAGGTCAAGGGCGTGCCGGTGGTCGCGGTGTCCGGCCTCACCGGGTACGGACTGGACCGGCTGATGCAGGCGGTGCTCGACGCTCACGCGGTGTGGAACAAGCGGGTGCCGACCGCTGCGCTGAACCGTTGGCTCGGCGAGGTGATCTCGGCGCATCCGCCGCCTGCGGTGTCGGGCCGGCGGGTCCGGATCGACTACCTCACACAGCCGAAGGCGCGTCCGCCGAGCTTCGTGCTGTTCATGAGCCGCACCGACGCGCTGCCCGACGCCTACCGGCGCTATCTGGTGAATGCGCTGCGCGAGCAAACCGACCATTGGCTGCCGCAGGTCAAGGGCGTGCCGGTGGTCG
>DASTZO010000178.1:0-2423 GCA_035764265.1 Sphingomicrobium sp. | reverse complement strand
GCCGCAAGGCCGACGACAAGCGCTACCTCTACATCGCGCCGATGTTCTGGAAGGACGGCAAGCCCAAGCTCGCGCCGAGCCTGCGGCCGCGCGCAAAGTGAGCGAGCGGGGGTGAGGCCGCTCCTCGCGCTCGCCGCCTTGCTGCTGGGGTCGCAGGCGCTGGCGCAGGATCGTTCCGACCTCTACCGCTACCGCGCCGACGAGCGCACGCACTGGGTCAGCCCCGAGAACCCGACCGGCGCCAAGGGCGCCGGGGCGCTCGAGAACAAGGGCGCCAAGGGCCACGCGTTCGAGACCATTCCCGTCGGCGCAAGCCACGTCCTTGCCGACATCCGGGGTGCCGGAACCATCGACCGGATGTGGATGACCATCGAGGACCGCTCGCCCGAGGCGCTGCGCGGCCTGAAGCTCGAGATGTTCTGGGACGGAGCGTCGGCGCCCGCCGTGTCGGTGCCGCTCGGCGACTTCTTCCTCCACGGCGCCGGCGAGATGGTGGCGATGGAGACGGCGCTGTTCGCAAGCCCCGAGGGCCGCTCGTTCGTGTCCTATGTGCCGATGCCGTTCCGCAAGAGAGCCCGGCTGGTGGTCACCAATGAATCGCCCAGGCCGGTCAACCTGATCTTCTTCGACATCAACTACCGCGCTGTGCCGAGCCAGCCCGGCGACGCGCTTTACTTCCACGCCTGGTGGAGCCGCGACCGGGCGACGAAACTGGGCCAGGATTTCCGCATCCTGCCGCGCATCGCCGGCCGCGGGCGCTTCATCGGCGCCGGCGTCACCGTGCTCACCAACCCGGTGTACGAGAAGACCTGGTGGGGCGAGGGCGAGGTCAAGATCGCGCTCGACGGCGACCGCCGCGACGCTCCGTCCCTGGTCGGCACCGGGGCCGAGGATTATATCGGCACCGCCTGGGGGCAGGGCGCCTACGTCAACCGCTTCCAGGGCGCTCCGGTCGCCACCTGGGACGGCGAGGGGCGCTGGACCTTCTACCGCTTCCATATCCCCGACCCGGTGTGGTTCCACCGCTCCATCGAGGTCTCGCTCCAGCAGATCGGCGGCGCGCGCAAAGCCATCGTCCTCGGCCTGCTCGACAAGGGCGCGCCGCTGATCCCGGTGACCATCGACCCGGGCAGCCGCACCAATTTCCAGAAATTGCTCGAAAGCGGCAAGGCGCTGTCCGACCCGTCGCTCCCCGACGGCCACGTCAATTTCTATCGCAGCGACGACGTCGCCGCGGTCGCTTATTTCTACCTCGACCGCCCGGGCGGAGTGCTGCCGCCGATCGCTCCGGCCGCCGAGCGCCTGGCCGCGATCCGCCACCCGCCCAAAAAAATAAGGGCGGCCGTTGCGGGCCGCCCTAGAAGTGTGCGTGTCGAGCTCGGTCAGAAGCGGAAGCGGACCCCGCCGGTCATGATCGATTCCTCGAACCGGGCGACCATCGGGAAGATTTCCGGATCGCCGACAGGCTCGCCGGCCGCATAATTGACCCGCACGATGTCCGACTTGAACGGCTTCTTGAGGATGTTGGTCCAGTCGAAGAAGACCGTGACATTGTCGGTGACCGTGTAGCTGCTCGACCAGTCGAGCCTAGAGACCGGCTGGCCGCGGCCCTGGAGGGTGAAGAAGCCGTCGCGTTCCGCCAGGCCGCCCTCGGGAAACTTGCTTCGGCGGTTGTAGGCGAGCCGAAGCGTCAGCCCGCCCGCCTCGTACATTCCAACTAGGTTGTAGGTCCACTTCGAGACGTCCGGAATGCGCAGCCGGCGGATGGTCGCGTTCGGGGCGCCCGGCTGGGGCTCGCAGGTCTCGGCGGTCGGCGGGCAGAACAGCGAGAAGTCGGCCTTGGCGTCGATGTAGGTGACGTTCGCCTGGGCGCCGAAGGCGCGTGCCCAGGTCGGAACGAACTCCCAGTCGAAGAAGCTGCTGACCTGCGCCTCGAAGCCCCGGATCTTGCCCTTGCGCGTGTTGGCCGGGCCGCTGATCACCAGCGGCAGACCGGTCTCGGGGTCGGGGTCAGGGAACTCGACCGCGCGGTTGGCGATGAATCCCCGCATGTCGCGGTGGAACACCGCAGCCGAGGCAAAGCCGTTGCGCGAGAAATAATATTCGATGCTCGCGTCGTAATTGTTGGAATCGAGCGGCTTGAGGAACGGGTTTCCGCCACTGCCGGTCCGGATGCAGTCGACTCCGGGCGGAAGGCTGGCGCAATTGGGAGGGCTTCCGAGCGACAGCGCCGGGTTGAGCTGCTGGAACGTCGGCCGGGTCCGGGTTTGCGTCGCCGCGAGCCGCAATTGCCACTCGGGACTGAAGCGGACCGTCATGTTCGCGTTCGGCAGCCAGTCGGTATATTCGTTGCTGAAGTCGACGTCCTCGGGCCCGGTTGTGGTGAACATGGTGCCCCGGCTGTTGGTCCGGGTGTTGACCCC
>DASTZO010000177.1:0-2790 GCA_035764265.1 Sphingomicrobium sp. | reverse complement strand
CGGCCGGCCGCCGAGCGTGAGCAGGCTTCCGGGGCGCCCGGCGATCTCCGCCAGCCAGGCCGGGTCCCACGCATAGTCGAGGCTGGCGAGGATCGCTCCGCGGCCGGCCTGCGGCGTCTCGGCGCACTCGAAACCGGCGTTGGCCGCGAGGCGGCAGGCGCGGGCGCGCGCGTCGAGCCCGAACAGCCGCGCCGGATTCGACCCGACGGGCACGAACAAGGGAGGCGGGTCGCTCGACATGGCCCGAGCGCTTAGAGGGGACAATGACGGCAGGAAAGGGGCGGCAGGAAAGTGGCGGCGGGCAAGGCCGGGCCTCGACCGGGCGATACTTGCCGAGGTGAAGGAATTCGCGCACTAATCCAACCCAAATGGCCGACGAGGATCAAACCGCCGGGGAATCCCGCGCGACCGGGCACGGCGCCGGCCAGACCTATCGCATCGCCGGCGCCCTCACCATCACCCGCGCCGCCAGCACCGCCCGCGAGATCGACGCGCTCGCCGACCCGCTGACCATCGACCTGTCCAAGGTCGAGAAAATGGACACCGTCGGGGCGTGGATCGTCTATCGCACCGTCCGCGACCGCAACGCCAAGGTGGTCGGCGCCAGCGCCGAGGAGCAGAGCCTGCTCGACCAGGTGGCCGAGGCCGACAAGCCGGTCCAGGTCCACGCCGAGAAAGCGGGCGGCTTCTTCCACGTCCTCGCCGAGCTGGGCGCGTGGATCAACGAGCTCGGCCGGACCCTGATCGGCCTGCTCGCCTTCTTCGGAGCGACCCTCGCCGCCTTCGCCAACCTGATCGCCCACCCGAAGCGGTTCCGGGTCAACGCGGTCATCCAGCGCTTCGACGTCGTCGGGGTCCGGGCGCTGGGAATCATCGGCCTGATGAGCTTCCTGATCGGGGTCGTCGTCGGCCAGCAGGGGGCGGTGCAGCTCGAGCAGTTCGGGGCGGAGGTCTTCACCATCAACCTGATCGGCCGGATCACGGTCCGCGAGCTCGGCACGCTGATGACCGCGATCATGGTCGCCGGCCGCTCGGGATCGGCGTTCGCCGCCCAGATCGGGACGATGAAGATCACCGAGGAGATCGACGCGATGCGCACCATCGGCGTGTCGCCGATCGAGGCGCTGGTCATCCCGCGGCTGATCGCGGCGGTCGTCATGATGCCGCTGCTCGCCTTCTGGGCGATGCTGATGTCGCTGCTCGGCGGCGGCATCTTCGTCTGGTTCGAGCTCGGCATCCCGCCGCTGACCTACATCCAACGGCTGCAGGAGGTGGTCCCGATCACCGATTTGTGGATCGGCCTCATCAAGGCGCCTGTGTTCGGCTTCATCATCGCGCTCGCCGGCTGCTTCCAGGGCATGCTCGTCCAGGGCAACAGCGAGGAGGTCGGGCTGCGCACCACCACGGCGGTCGTGCAGTCGATCTTCCTGGTCATCGTCCTCGACGCGATGTTCGCGGTGTTCTTCAGCTCGATCGGCTGGAAATGAGCGGGGCGCCGATCATCACCGTCCGCGGGCTTCGCAACAGCTTCGGCGAGGAGGTGGTCCACGAGGGCCTCGACCTGGACGTCGAGCGCGGCGAGATCCTCGGCGTGGTCGGCGGATCGGGCACCGGAAAGTCGGTGCTGATGCGCTCGATCATCGGCCTTCAGACGCCCGACGCGGGCGAGATCGAGGTGCTCGGCGAGAGCATGGTCGGCCGCGACGAGGACGAGGCGAAGAACATCCGCCGGCGCTGGGGGATATTGTTCCAGAACGGAGCCTTGTTCTCGACCCTGACCGTGGCCGAGAACGTCGAGGTCCCGATCCACGAATATTTCCCCTATCTGAAGCCGCCGCTGCTCGACGAGATCGCGTCCTACAAGATCGCGATGAGCGGCCTGCCGCCCGACGCCGGGCCCAAATACCCGGCCGAGCTGTCGGGCGGGATGCGCAAGCGCGCCGGGCTCGCCCGGGCGCTGGCGCTCGACCCGGAGCTGCTGTTCCTCGACGAGCCGACCGCCGGCCTCGACCCGATCGGCGCCGCCGCCTTCGACGAGCTGATCCAGGCGCTGAAGAAACGGCTCGAGCTGACCGTGTTCCTGATCACCCACGACCTCGACACGCTGCACACCATCTGCGACCGGGTCGCGGTCATCGCCGATCAAAAAGTAGTGGCGGTCGGAACGATTCCGGAACTATTGTCTTTGGAACATCCTTGGATTCAAGAATATTTTAACGGCCCGCGTGGACGCGCCGCGGCGGGCAGCTACAAGGAACACGTCGAAGCCTGATGGAAACGCGGTCCAATCACGTCCTGGTCGGTGCAGTCGTCCTCGCGATGCTCGCGGGGCTGCTGCTGTTCACCGTCTGGCTGGCCGGCCTGTCCAACAAGACGACGCGCTGCTTCGACATCTACTTCGCGCAGGCGGTCGGCGGGCTGAACAAGGGCTCGACGGTCAGCTTCTCTGGCGTCCCGGTCGGCCAGATCGAGCAGATCTCCCTGCTCCCCGACCGCCCCGAGTTCGTCTGGGTGCGGATCAACGTCGACGAGGAGACCCCGGTGCTCCAGGGAACCACCGCCGAGATCAAGGGCGTCGGCTTCACCGGGGTCAGCGAGATCCAGCTGACCGGGGCGGTCAAGGGCGGCCGCCCGATCCGCCAGCCCGGGCCGCAGGGCTGCCCGGTGATCCCGTCGAGCTCGGGCGGGCTTGGCGCGCTTCTCAACAGCGCCCCCGAGCTGATCGACCGAATCCAGCGGCTGACCGAGCGGCTGACCGAGCTGCTGAGCGACGAGAACCAGAATTCGATC
>DASTZO010000176.1:0-2225 GCA_035764265.1 Sphingomicrobium sp. | reverse complement strand
TGGCCGGCGACCCGCGGCAGGCCGCGCTGGTCGGCCCAGCGGCCATTGCCGTCCATGATGATCGCGACGTGGCGCGGGACGCCCTCGCCGCCGGGCGAGGCGACGCCTGCGGACCCGTCCGCCTCGTCCGGTGCCGCGGTGCGCGCCCGGGTCACCTGCCGAGGATTTCCGCTTCCTTGGCCTCGGCGGCGGCGTCGATCTCGGCGATGGTCTGGTCGGTCAGCTTCTGGACCTCATGCTCGAGCCGCTTGCGCTCGTCCTCGCTGATCTCGTGCTTGCGCTCGTCGTGCTTGAGATGGTCCATTCCGTCGCGGCGCACGTTGCGCACCGCGATCCGCGCCTTTTCGGCATATTGGCCGACCAGCTTGGCGAGCTCCTTGCGCCGCTCCTCGGTCAAATCGGGGATCGGCAGCCGGATCAGCTGGCCGTCGGTGATCGGGTTGAGGCCGAGCCCGGCCGAGCGGATGGCTTTTTCGACCGGCTGGACGTTCGATCGGTCCCACACCTGCAC
Organism: Sphingomicrobium sp.; assembly: GCA_035764265.1. Lineage (GTDB taxonomy): Bacteria > Pseudomonadota > Alphaproteobacteria > Sphingomonadales > Sphingomonadaceae > Sphingomicrobium. The sequence continues at coordinate 1,714 of DASTZO010000176.1, read as the reverse complement.
GGTCAGCATCCGCGGCTCGGGCACCGACACCGTGGACACCTGGTTCAAGGGCATTTGCGAGCCGTAGACCTCGACCTGGATGGGATCGAGCAGAGCAGTCGAGGCGCGGCCGGTGCGAAGCCCGCCGAGATCGTGCTTGAGAACCTCGAGAGCGCCGTGCATCCGGCGCTGCAGGTCCGACTTGTCGACGGTCGTAGTCATCGCTCACTCCTCGTTCTGGACGATCGTCGCCGTTCCCCGCCCGGCCAGCACCTCGGCGAGGTTGCCCGGCTGGCGGATGTTGAAGATGACGATCGGGATATTGTTGTCGCGGCACAGCGCCACCGCGGCGGCGTCCATCACCTTCAAATCATCGCCGAGCACCTTGCTGTAGCTCAGATGATCGTAGCGGGTGGCGCCTTTTTCCTTCTTCGGGTCGGCGGTGTAGACGCCGTCGACGCTGGTGCCCTTGAACAGAGCGTCGCAGCCCATTTCCGCGGCACGCAGGGCTGCGGCGGTGTCGGTGGTGAAATAGGGGTTGCCGGTGCCGGCCGCGAACAGCACGATCCGTCCCTTCTCGATGTGCCGGAGCGCCCGGCGGCGAATGTAGGGTTCGCTGACGGACGCCATCGGGATCGCCGACTGGACGCGCGTGTCGACCCCGGCTTTTTCAAGCGCGTTCTGCAGCGCGAGCGCGTTCATCACCGTCGCCAGCATGCCCATGTAATCGGCGCTGGCGCGGTCGAAGCCGCGCGCGGCGGCCGCGACGCCGCGGAAGATGTTGCCGCCGCCGACGACGACGCACAATTCGTGGCCCTGCGCCTTGGCGGCGGCGATCTCGCCGGCCAGGCCGGCGGTGGCGTCGGGATCGATCCCGAGCTGGCCCTGCCCCATCAGCGCCTCGCCGGAGAGCTTCAGCAGGATTCGATTGAAGCGCGGCCGGGTCATTCGGGCGGGTCATCCTTGGGATGCGGAAAGGGCGGCCCTGCTCTTATGGCCCAGCCGGCGCGTTGCCAACTGCCTTGACCTGCCCCGCTGCTTGCGTCGGCAGCCATTTGCAAGCAGCATCGGCCGCAAAGGGGCAAACGATGGCGCGCGTGTTCCTGAGTTATGACCGCGAGGACGAGGAAAAAGCGCGGTTGCTGGCGGGAGCAATCGAAAAGGCCGGCCATTCGGTCTGGTGGGACCGGCACATCCGCAGCGGAGCGCAATATTCGAAAGAAATCGAGCAAGCCCTGAGGACGGCGGACGCACTAGTCGTGCTCTGGTCGAAGCGATCGGTGGACAGCCCCTGGGTTCGCGACGAGGCGGCAGCAGGCCGCGACAGCGGGCGGCTGATTCCGGTTCGCCTGGACTCGAACGAGCCGCCGCTTGGCTTCCGCCAGTTCCAGACGATTGACCTGTCGCGCTGGAAAGGCCGCGGCAAGCCCGCGCAATTGCCTACCCTGCTCGCGGACATTGACGCGCTGGCGACGGGATCAAGCGCGACGCCGCCGGCCGCACCGGTGCCGGCCGAGCGCCCGGCCCGCAGGCGGCCGACTCGTCGCCTGGTCGCAGTGGCCCTGTTGATCGCGGCGCTGCTTGTCGCGGGCCTGGTCGCCTGGCGATTGATCGGGAAGCCGTCCCCGATTCCGCTGGTCGCGGTTGCTGCGACGGAAACCTCGCCGGCCAGCACTGCGCTGGCTCGAGACCTGTTCGTCCAGCTTGGCAGGCTGCAGGCAACGAATGCCGATGC
>DASTZO010000175.1:0-4672 GCA_035764265.1 Sphingomicrobium sp. | reverse complement strand
ACGGCCTCGAAAGCGGCGCGGCGGCGCGCGACAAGCCGCTGATGACCGACATGGCGCGGCTTCGCTCCGGACGGGTCGGGGGCCAGTTCTGGTCGGTCTACGTCACCGGCACGATCACCGGCGACGCCGCGCTGCGCGCGGTGATCGAGCAGGTCGACGTCGCCCGACGGCTGATCGACGCCTATCCGGAGCACCTCGAGCTCGCCTCGAGCGCCGACGACATCGTCCGAATCCACCGCTCCGGCAGGATCGCCTCGCTGCTCGGGATGGAGGGCGGCCGCGGGATCGCCGGGTCGATGCCGGCGCTTCGCCAGCTCCATAATCTCGGCGTGCGCTACATGACCCTGACCCACAACCAGACGACCGAGTGGGCCGACAGCGCGACCGACGAGCCCAAGCACGGCGGCGTCAGCCCGTTCGGGGCCCAGGTCATCGCCGAGATGAACCGGGTCGGGATGCTGATCGACCTCAGCCACGTCTCGCCCGAGGCGATGAAGGATTCGCTGCAGATGACCCGCGCTCCGGTCATCTTCTCGCACTCGAACGCTTATGCGCTGAACCCGCACCCGCGCAACGTGCCCGACGAGGTGCTGCGCCTGCTGCCGGCCAACGGCGGGGTGGTGATGGTCAATTTCTTCCCGCTGTTCCTGTCGCCCGAGGTGCGCGAATGGGCGCTTCGCCGGACCGCCGAGGAAGCGCGGCTGAAGTCCCTGCTCCCGTTCAGCGCCGCCGCGGTCGAGGCCGCCGTGAAGCAATGGGAAGCCGCCAATCCGCGGCCGCCGGTCCCGGTCGGCCTGGTCGCCGACCATATCGAGCATATCGCCCGGGTCGCCGGCCATGCACATGTCGGCATCGGCGGCGATCTCGACGGAGTTCCGTACACCGTGGTCGGGCTCGAAAGCGTCGCCGGATACCCGCTGCTGTTCGCCGAGCTGATCCGCCGCGGCTGGAGCGATTCCAACCTCGCCCGGCTGGCCGGCGGCAACGTGCTGCGCGCCATGCGCCGGGCCGAGGCCGTCGCCGCTTCGATGAAGGACCGGCCGCCGTCGCTGGCGGTCCTCGAGCCGGCAAAGTAACCCATCCCCGTTTCACGCTGGAGTTCCGCCTTGCGTCCGATCCGTCTCGCCCTTGCCGCCGCCGCCATCGCCCTGTCCGCAGCCGCGTTCGCCGAAGTCCCGAAGCCCGCCGCTCTCACCGCCGACGGGATCCCGCCGGTTCCCGGCGAGCTAGCCGCGACCAGCCGACCGTACATGGAGTTCCGAAGCGCCGGTTTCGCCGGCTGGAACCCGACCGACCGGTCGATGCTGATCGCGACCCGCTTCGCCAACACCAGCCAGCTGCACCACGTCGCGGTGCCCTTGGGGATGCGCCGCCAGATCAGCTTCGAGCCCGAGCCGGTCGGCGGCGAGTGGTCGCCCAAGGGCGATGTGCTGCTGGTCTCCAAGGACGTCGGCGGCGACGAGTTCTATCAGTTGCACACGCTCGCCAACGGCCGCCTCCGGCTGCTCACCGACGGCAAGAGCCGCAACGAGTTCGACACCTGGGACAAGGAAGGGCGGCTGATCGGCTACAGCTCGACCCGGCGCAACGGCACCGACACCGACCTCTATGTGATGGACCCGCGCAACCCGCGCACCGACCGCCGGGTCGCGCAGGTGAAGGGCGGCGGCTGGAGCATCGCCGACTTCGCCCCGGGCGGGCGGCGGGCCGCCGTGCTCGAATATATCTCGATCACCAAGAGCAACCCCTATTTGCTCGACATCGCCACCGGCCGCCTTGCGCCGATCGGCGATCACAGGAAGCCGATCGCTTACCGTGACCTGCAGTTCGCACACGACGGGACGTTGTGGGCGCTGTCCGACGAGGGCAGCGACGTCCAGCGCCTCGGAACCCTCGACCCGCGGACGGGCCGTTTCCGGCCGGTGGCCGACGCCGGCCGCTGGGACATCGAGGGGTTCGAGATCAGCGAGGACGGCCGCACACTCGCTTATGTCGTCAACCAGGCCGGGATCAGCCGGCTGATGCTGCTCGACGCGGCGACCGGCGCCGTCCGGCCCGTGCCGGGGCTCCCGCCGGGGCAGATCTCCGGGCTAGAGTTCGCGCCCTGGGGCCCGCTCGGCTTCACGCTCAGCTCGGCGAAAAGCCCGGCCGACGCCTTCTCGCTCGATCCGGCCACGCTGACCATCACGCGCTGGACCGAAAGCGAGACCGGAGGCCTCGACCCGACCGTCAACGTCGAGCCCGAGCTGGTCGAGGTGAAGAGCTTCGACGGCGAGCCGGTGTCGGGCTTCCTCTATCGGCCCGACGCGCGCCGGTTCCCCGGCCGTCGGCCGCTGATCGTCAACATCCACGGCGGCCCCGAAAGCCAGTCGCGGCCCGGCTTCCAGGGACGCAACAACTATCTCCTCAACGAGCTCGGGATCGCCATCTTCTACCCGAACGTCCGCGGCTCGTCGGGCTACGGCAAGCGCTTCGTCAGCCTCGACAACGGGCCGTTCCAGCGCGAGAATTCGGTCCGCGACATCGGCGCCTTCCTCGACCGGCTGGCCGGCGATCGGGGGATCGATTCCGGGCGGATGGCGGTCACCGGCGGCAGCTACGGCGGCTACATGTGCTATGCCTCGGCGATCTTCTACGCGACCCGATTCAGGGGCGCGCTGTGCAATGTCGCCATCTCCAACTTCGTCACCTTCCTCGAGAACACGCAAAGCTATCGCCGCGACCTGCGGCGGGTCGAATATGGCGACGAGCGCGACCCCAGGCAGCGCGCCAAGCTGCTCGAGATCGCGCCGCTGCGCCGGATCGCCGAGATCCGCGCCCCGCTGTTCGTCGTCCAGGGTGCGAACGACCCGCGAGTCCCCAAGTCGGAGGCCGACCAGATCGTCAGGGCGGTCCGGGCGCGCGGCAACGAGGTCTGGTACCTGGTCGGCGAGAACGAGGGCCACGGCTTCGGCAAGAAGGAGAACCAGGACTATCTGTTCTGGACGACCCTGATGTTCTGGCAGAAGAACCTGCTCGCCCGATGAGCGCGCCGCCCCTTCGAGCGGCGATCGTCCCGGTGACCCCGCTGCAGCAGAACTGCACCTTGCTGTGGTGCACCGATACGATGCTCGGGGCGTTCGTCGATCCCGGCGGCGACCTGCCGCGGCTGAAGGCGGCGGCCGACCAGGCCGGGGTCCAGATCGAGAAGATCCTGCTGACCCACGGCCATATCGACCACTGCGGCTCGGCAGGGATCCTCGCCGGGGAACTGGGGGTCCCGATCGAGGGGCCGCACGCGGACGACATCTTCTGGATCGCCCGGCTCGCCGAGGACGGCGCCCGCTACGGGATCGCCGGCAAGCCGTTCAAGCCCGACCGCTGGCTGGTGGACGGCGACCAGGCGAGCGTCGGCAAGCTGACCTTCGACGTCCGCCATTGCCCCGGCCACACGCCGGGCCACGTCGTCTTCCACCATCCGGGCTCGAAGTTGGCCCTGGTCGGCGACGTCCTGTTCAAGGGCTCGGTCGGCCGCTGGGACTTTCCAAAGGGCGACCAGCAGCAGCTGATCCGGTCGATCACCACCCGGCTGTGGCCGATGGGTAATGAAACTGCCTTCGTGCCGGGGCATGGGCCGATGTCGACCTTCGGCCACGAGCGCGCGACCAATCCTTATGTGAGCGATCGGGCGCTGGCGGCTGCCTGAAGCTTGCGCTCGACCGCCGTTGCGTTATAGGAGCCGCGGTTCGCGACGATCCGGCCGCCGCCGCGGGGCTTTCCCGTTGAGATAGGCGCAGATCGTCGCAATTTTTATTCGTTCAGGAAGCAGGTGCCGCAATGGCTGTTCCCAAGAGAAAAACTTCGCCCTCCAAGCGCAACATGCGGCGCAGCCACCATGCGCTGAAGCCCGCGAGCTTCCAGGAGTGCCCGAACTGCGGCGAATTGAAGCTGCCGCACAATCTGTGCGCCGCCTGCGGCCATTATAACGGCCGCGAGGTGGTTTCGAGCGAGGCCTGAGCGGCGGGCCGGAGCCGGGGCGCTCGCCGATGGCAACGGGGCCGCGAATCGCGATCGACGCCATGGGCGGCGACAGCGGCCCGGCGGCGATGCTCGCCGGGGCATCCCGGGCCCGGCGGCGCGACCCGTCGCTCCAGTTCCTGTTCTTCGGCGACGAGAAGCCGATCCGCGCCGAGCTCAAGAAGCACCGCAACCTCGATTCCGGCGTCACCGTCGACCACACGCCGGAATCCATCGCCCCGACCGAGAAGCCGAGCCAGGCGATCCGCCGCGCCCGGACCACCTCGATGGGCATGGCGATCAATGCGGTGAAGGAAGGCGAGGCCGACGCGGCGCTGTCGGCGGGCAACACCGGCGCGATGATGGCGATGGCCAAGCTGGCGCTGCGCACCATGCCGGGCATCGACCGGCCGGCGCTCGCCGCGCTTCTGCCGACTCTGGGCGAGCACGATTGCGTGATGCTCGACCTGGGCGCCAACACCGAGTGCGACGCCCAGAACCTGGTCCAGTTCGCGGTCATGGGCTCGGCCTATGCCCGGACCGTGCTCGGGATCGACAAGCCGCGGGTCAAGCTGCTCAACATCGGCACCGAGGAGCTGAAGGGAACCGACGAGCTCAAGGAGGCCGCCGGGCTGCTGCGCGAGGCCGATTACCTGCCGCTGCGCTTCAACGGGTT
>DASTZO010000174.1:0-4230 GCA_035764265.1 Sphingomicrobium sp. | reverse complement strand
GGCAGGGACAAGAATTGCCGCTACGACCATTTCACCATGGGCGACGGCAAGATCGACGCGGTGATGCAATGCAGCGGCGGCGGCATGGCCCAGACGATGGCGATGCAGGGCAGCTACGGCCCCGACTCGTATCGGATGCGGATGAGCATGAAGGCCGACGCCGGCACCGGCCCACCGGGCGGGATGACGATGACCATGCGGGTCGACGCCAGGCGTGTCGGCGAGTGCGACTCGAAAAAGGCGTGACGGCACCAACAGGGGGGACGCAAATGCGAACGACGATCATCTTGGGACTGGCGGCCGCGGGGCTGCTCGCCGCCTGCTCGGGCGACACCGCCCAGGAGCCGAAGAAGGAAGCCAAGGCCGCCTCGCTGCAGCCGGGCGAATATGAGGTCACCGACAAGGTCGACGAGCTGCGCTCGACCGACAACAGCACCCCGGCGACCGCGACCAAGGCCGCGGCGCCCGGCGAAGCGCCGCCCACCGCCCGCATCTGCGTCGGCGCCGACGGCGCGCTCGACCCGAAGATCTTCGCCGAGGCCGGCGACAAATGCACCCCGACCGGCAGCTACATGCGCGGCGGGCGCCTGAGCTTCCAGTTCAACTGCACCCGACCCGGCAAGGGCGGGATCAGCCAGCTGGTCGACGGCAAGTTCACCGCCGACAGCTTCGAGGCAAGCGTCACCAGCTCGACCTATTTCAGCGGGCCGGGCGACTATTCGCTGACCCGCACCCTGACCGGCAGGCGGGTCGGAGACTGTCCGGCGGCGCCGCCGCCGGCCGCGCAGTGACCGCTTCGCCGCGGGCCTGACGCAGCAGCAGCGGCGTGCGGGCGACGGTCCTGATCAACCGCGGCGGCGGCGCGCTCGCGGCGGGCCGCCGGATCGACGCCGAGGTCGAGACCGCGCTCGCCTCAGCGGGCATCGCCGGCGACGTCGAGCAGCTCGGCGGCGCGGAGCTTGCGGGCAAGGCCCGCGCCGCGGCGCAACGCGGCGACCCGCTGCTGATCGTCGGCGGCGGCGACGGCAGCGTCAGCGCCGCCGCGGGCGCGCTCGCGGGGACCGCGACCCGGCTCGGCATCTTGCCCCTGGGGACCCTCAACCATTTCGCCCGCGACCTCTCCATTCCGTCCGATCTCGGCGAGGCCGCGGCCGTGATCGCCGCCGGCAGCGAGCGCTCGGTCGACGTCGCCGAGGTCAACGGGCGGACCTTCATCAACAATGCCGCGATCGGGGTTTACCCGCTGATGGTCGTCGACCGCCAGTCGCAGCAGCGCCGGCTCGGGCGGTCGAAGTGGCTGGCGGTCGCGGTGGCGAGCCTGCGGACGATGTGGAACTTCCACGCCTGGCGGCTGCGGCTGAGCGCCGACGGCGGCGAGGAGCGGGTCGACACGCCGTTGCTGTTCGTCGGCAACAACGAATACCGGCTCGCACTGCCGGGCGCCGGCCGCCGCGAGTCGCTCGAGGACGGGCGGCTGTCGGTGCTGGTCATGCGCAGCAAGAGCCTGCCGGGCTTCATCGCCGCGACCGCGCGCGCATTGCTCGGGATCCCGCGCCAGGACGACATGGAGCATCTCGAGGGGATCACCGAGCTTCGGGTCGACAGCGCGCGGCGGCGCCTGCCGCTCGGGATCGACGGCGAAACGGTGACCCTCGAAACGCCGCTCCGGTTCCGGATCCGCCCGCGCGCGCTGCGGGTGGTCGCCCCGGCGGCCGCGCCCGGCTCGTCGGAAGCATGAAAAAAGCCCCACCCGCCCCGAGGGGCGAGTGGAGCTTGGATAAGCAGCCTTCGCTGCGGCTTCGAGTCAGCCGCGCTCGGGCTCCGGCGGCGGCGGCGGCGGCGGAGGCGGCGGCATCGGGCACGCATCGGTCGCCAGGATCACCGAGCCGTCCGGGCAGGTCTGGGTCGCCGGCGGCGCGGGTGGCGGCGGCGGCGGCGCGACCACCGGCTCCGGAGGCGGCGGCGGCAGCGGCACGTTGAAATTGTGGATCAGGCTGATGAGCAGCGAGTGCGACTTGTACTCGCTGTCGAGCTCGATGCCCTCGTCGCGGTCGCTGACGTTGCCGGCGTCGAAGTAGCGGTACTTGAGGCCGAGGTCGAAATATTGCGACACCGGCTTGCGCACCCCGGCAACCAGCTGCCAGGCGAAGCCGCGGTCCTTGATCTTCAGGGCGTCGTCGCCGTCCTCGAGGACGTGGATCACCTGCGCGTAGCCGATGCCGGCGCCGGCGTAGAACTGGAAGCCTTCGTCCGGGCCCAGGTCGACCATCGCATTGGCCATCAGCGAATAGACGCTGCTCCGGCCGTCGGCGTCGAACGCACCGCTGTCGCCGTCATATTCGTCATGCTCGCTGCGCTTGTAGCCAAGCTCGGCCTCGGCGCGGAACATCCCGAAATCGTAACCGGCGATCATGTCGCCATCGACGCCCATCTTGTGGTCGATCGAGAAATCGTCGTCGAAGAATTCGTCATCGTCGAGATCGACATCGGTGTCGGTGACGAACAGCGCCCCGACCTCGAGCCCGAAATAGGCCGAGCGGTCGCGAGCGGCCGCGGGTGTGGCCATTGCCGCCAGCCCGGTGGCCAGCGCCGTGGCGGCCAGCAAATAGCGTGTCATCTTATCTTACCCCCTGTTTGGGCGGACAAAGCCGCAAACCCCCATTAACTCAAAGTTTAACGGAGGTCGAGACGCACTCTGGAGGCGCCTGCCCATTGCTTCAATAGACGATGATGATCGCCATCGACCCGGTGCCGTCGCCGGTGACGGTCACCGTCTCCGGCCCGATCCGTCGGACGGTCGCGCCCTCTGCCCGAACCTCGATGCCGGCGGTGTTGCGGATGGTGACGACCGACCCTTGCGAGTCGACCGCGGGGGCGGAGATCTGGACCGGCCGGACGACCGTCGCGGTGACCGAAAGGGCCGCTTCGCTACCGCTGGCCTGTGCGATGGCCGTCGCTGCGATCAGGGTCAGGAAGTCGGCAGGCATCATCGCCGGCTGATCGGCCCTGGGCGCCGGTCCGCCAAACCGTTTTCCGGCGCTGTTCAGCATTGGGACGGGTCGTGCGCCGCTACACGGGGGCGCCGCCGGCGCCCGATGGTGGAACGCGAGCTTGCCGGGCCCGTTCGTGGGTTGGAGGAGGGCTTTCCCCCGTGAAGCCGATGACCGAACAGCATTTGGCCCTGTTCCGCCGGCACATGGTCGAGATCATCGACATGCACTTCGACCTCGCCGAGGACGAGATCGGCAAGGCGGCGCCCGACCCGCGCCTGCGCCGGGCGCTGCTCGACGTCCCCCGCCATCTGTTCGTGCCGCAATCGCTGATGGTCGTCGCCTACCAGGACACGCCGCTGCCGATCGGCTTCGACAAGACGATCTCGCAGCCGTTCATCGGCGCGCTGATGCTCGACCTGCTCGGCATCGAGCCCGGCGCCCGGATCCTCGAGGTCGGCACCGGGCTCGGCTACCAGGCGGCGGTGATGGCCGAGATGGGCGCCCAGGTGTGGAGCGTCGAGGTGGTCGAGGAATTCGCCGAGGCCGCGAGCGACCGCTTCGCCGCTCTGGGCTACAATATCGAGGTTCGGGTCGGCGACGGCTCGCGCGGCTGGGCCGAGCATGCGCCGTTCGACGCGGTGCTGGTCACCGCCGCCGCGCAAGCGCCGCCCGAAGCGCTGGTCGAGCAGCTGAAGCCGGGCGGCCGGATGGTGATCCCGGTCGGCGGCCAGGACATCCAGCAGCTGACCGTGGTCACCAGGCAGGCCGGCGGCGGAGCGACGGAGCGCGCAATCATGCCGGTCCGCTTCACCCAGCTCGAGGTGACGGCCTAGCCGGTCGCGGCGCCAGTCATTGCGCGGTGGCGCCTGCCACGCGACGAAGGTCCTGGTCGAAGGTGATCGCGGCCAGCCCCTCCGCCTCCGCGACCGGGGCGCGGGCCGCGGCCAGCATGAGCCGCTTGCCCGCATCCCACCGATAGGTGACGAGGCAGCGGGCGATGCTTGCGGCCCCGCAAGCGCCGCCGTGCTGGAGCGTAACGAGCAGCCCGCCGCGCGGCGAAAAGCCGTGCATCTGCTGCTCGAGGATCAGGCGCGGCGCACGCGCTGCCGTGCTCCAGAACTGGACGGTGCCGCCGGCCGGCCCGCGGAACGCCCCGGCCGGGCACGGCAATTGGCCGAGCGCGACGGCGAGCTCGGGCGTTGAATCGCCGGTGACCTCGACCGGCACGAATGCGCCG
>DASTZO010000173.1:0-9858 GCA_035764265.1 Sphingomicrobium sp. | reverse complement strand
GTTCCGCAACGGCTACCAGGGGCATGAGGCGACCGAGACCTGTCCCGGCCATTCGACCATGCTCACCGGCCTGCGCCCGGCGCGCACCGGGATCATCGCCAATTACTGGACCGACCAGTCGCTGACCCGCTCCGACAAGTCGGTCTATTGCGCCGAGGACCCCGCGGTCCCGGGTTCTTCGTCCACCGCCTACACGGTGTCCCCGGTGCACCTGAAAGGCGTGACGCTCGGCGAGCGGCTCAAGGCCTCATCGCCCGCCAGCCGCAATGTCGCCGTCGGCGGCAAGGACCGGGCGGCGGTGATGATGGGCGGCCGCCAGGTCGACCAGCGCTGGTATTGGGACGGCAAGCGCTTCGCCAGCGACCTTCGGGCCGCGCCTCCGCAAAGCGTGGCCCGCGCCAACGCCGCGGTCGGGGCCCTGATCGCGGCCCCGCAGCCACCGCTCGAGCCGCCGGAGCTGTGCTCGGCCAAGGCGCGGGCGGTGCCGGTCGAAGGCGGCGGCAAGCCGGTCGGCGACGGCCGCTTTGCGCGGGCCGCCGGCGACGGCAGCGCGTTTCGCGCTTCGCCCGCGTTCGACGGCGCGGTGCTCGCCCTTGCCGCGGGGCTGATCCAGGACATGAAGCTCGGCCAGGACGCCGCGCCCGATCTTCTGTCGGTCGGCCTGTCGGCGACCGATTATGTCGGCCATACGTACGGCGTCCGCGGCCAGGAGATGTGCCTGCAACTGCTGTCGCTCGACCGCGACCTCGGCGATTTCTTCAAGCTGCTCGACCGCAGCGGGCTCGACTATGCGGTCGCGCTGACCGCCGACCACGGCTTCGAGGACATCCCGGAGCGGCTTCGCCAGCAGGAGGCGAAGGCTGCAATTCGGGTCGATCCGGCGCTCGAGGCGACAGCGGTCGGCAAGCGCATCGCCGCCAAGCTCGGCCTGTCCGGCCCGGTGCTGATCGGCGACTATTTCGGCGACGTCTATCTCGACCGGGCGCTGAAGCCGGCCGACCGCTCGCGGGCCTTGCGCGAAGCCGTCGCCGCTTATGCCGCGCACCCGCAGGTGGAGACGGCGTTCACCGCCGACCAGCTTCGCCGGATCGCCTTGCCGACGACCAGCCCAGAGCGCTGGAGCCTGGCCGAGCGAGCGCGGGCGTCGTTCGACCTCGAACGCTCGGGCGACCTCGTCGTGCTGCTCCGCCAGCACGTGACCCCGGTCCCCGACACCAGCCGCTACATCGCCACCCACGGCAGCCCGTGGGACTACGACCGGCGGGTGCCGATCCTGTTCTGGCGCCCGGCCATGGCGTCGGCCGACCGCAACGAGGCGGTCGAGACCGTCGACATCCTGCCGACGCTGGCGGCGATGCTCGGCCTTCGGGTCGATTCCGCGTCGATCGACGGCCGATGCCTCGCGGGGATTCAGGGCGTCGCTTGCCCGCCGCGCTAATCGTCTAGAAACACTGGCGTTTTTTCATCTGCCGTTCATGCGGGGAGCCGCAGTGGAACATTTGGGGAGCGGCCGCGGTTTGCGGATCGCGGAGGTCTAACATGCGTCATCTGGGAATCGCGCTCGCGCTCGCGCTCAGCGTTCCGGTCGCCGGGTGCGTCCAGACGCGCCAGTTCGCCGATCTGCAGTTCACTCCGCCGCAGGGCGATTACCGGCTGCTGGTGATGCGGCCCGACGTCACCGTCAATTCGGTCACCACCGGCGGCCTGCCCGAGCCGCGCGCCGACTGGACCGAGCAGGCCCGCGCCAACATCACCGCCGCCCTCAGGGCCCAGCAGGCCGAGCGCGGCGGCAAGGTGCAGATCCTCGGCCGCCGCAACGAGCTTGCCGGAGTCAGCGAGGAGACGGTCGCCGACCTCGAGCGGCTGCATTCGGCGGTCGGCAACTCGATCGCCTTGCACAAATATCTCGGCGCCTATCTGCCGACCAAGCCGCGCCGCGGCCTCGACTACACGCTGGGCGCGCAGGCGGTCGAGGTCGGCCGCAAGACCGGCTTCGACTATGCTTTGTTCATGGTCGCCGAGGACAATATCGTCTCCGGCGGCCGGGTCGCGCTGCAGGTGCTCGGGATCGCCGGCTGCTTCGTCGGCTTCTGCGCGCCCAACATCGGCGGCGGCGGGCAGTTCGCCTACGCGTCGCTGGTCGACCTGAAGACCGGCGAAGTGGTCTGGTTCAACGTCGTCCAGACCGGCAGCCAGATCGCCGGCATCAAGATGGGCGACATCCGCACGCCGCAGGGCGCCGCGCAGCTGGTCGATCGCCTGGTCGGCCGAATGAAGCCGGGGCGGGACGTCCGCCGCGCGATGGAGAGGCGCTGATGTGCTTTCGCTGCTATGAGCTCAATCGCCGCTCGCTGCTGGTCGGCGGCGGGGTCGCCGCGGCCTCGCTGACCACCGGGGTCGCCCAGGCGCGGATCCGGCCAGCCGACATGCGGCCGCTGATCGGGCCGGGATACCGGCCGACTGACCGCGACGAGATCGGCCTGTGGCAGCAGATGGCCCGGGTCGAGGAGGAGGTCGCGGGCTCGAACTTGCTGATCAAGGATCCGGAGCTGATCCGCTACCTGCAGAACCTGATCGGCACCGTCGGCGGGCCGGCGGCCAAGGACATGCGCATCTATCTGGCGCGGATCCCCGACTTCAACGCGGTGATGTTCCCGAGCGGCTTCACGGTGATCTTCTCCGGGCTGCTTTTGCGCATGCGCAACGAGGCCCAGCTGGCCGGAGTGATTGCCCACGAGTCCGGCCACTTCCTGCGCCGCCACATGATCCGCATGTGGCGCGACATGCGGCGCAAGACCGACCTGTTCGCGATCGGGGCGATGGTCGCGGGCGTCGCCGGCGGAGCGACCGGCGTCAACACCGGCGACCTCACCCAGCTCGCCCAGCTCGGCACGATCCTGTCGCTGCTCCGCTACAACCGGGTAATGGAGGCGGAATCCGACGCGATGGGCGCCCGGCTGCTCGCCGAGAACGGCTATCCGGCGATCGAGATGTCGAACACCTGGGAGCAATTGATCGGCGAGCTCAATGCCAGCGCCCGGCATCGGCGCAAGCGCCGCGAGCGCCGGATCGGCCTGTTCGAGACCCACCCGTCGCCCGAATCGCGCCTCGCCGACCTCAAGGCGTCGGCGGCCGAGGTGACCGTGCCCGGCCGCGTCTACGACAGCCGCCGCGGCCGCTATCTCCAGGCGCTCGGGCCGATCCGCAAGATGCTGCTCGACGACCAGGTCAAGTTGAACGACCCGGGCGCCAGCCAGTATCTGATCGAGACATTGGCGCGCGACGGCTGGAACGGCCTGCTGCGCTTCTACGAGGCCGAGGTCTGGCGCCTGCGCAACCGCCAAGGCGACGACCGCCGGGCCGCCCAGGGCTATGCGATCGCGGTCGCTTATCCCGATGCGCCGCCCGAGGCGTGGCGCTGGCACGGCCTGTCGCTGATGAAGGCCGGCCGCCATTCGGAAGCCCGCGCGGCCTTGTCGCGCTACCTTTCGATGCAGCCCAATGCCGCTGACGCACCCTTCATCCGCCAGATGATTGGCTAACCGGAGCTTGAAGCCGATGACGCGCACGCCGAAGCTGATTCTCGCCGCAGCCGCGCTCGCCCTGTCCGGCTGCTCGTCGGTCGGCGACGGCGGCGGGTTCGGGAGCGATTATTACTCGCTGGTCCGGGTGCGCAGCGTCCAGGTCGGCGACGGCTCGCTGGCGGTCACTCCGCCGCGGCCGTGGAACAAGACCCGGCGGGTGTTCTTCTTCGACGATATCCGCCAGGTCGAGGACTGGACCCTCAACGGGCCGCTGCTCGACGGGATCAGCTTCGTCACCGGCCTGCGCAGCGGCCGCTACCTCATCCGCCAGAGCCGGCGCGAGGACCGCCAGGTGCCCAAGTTCCGCTCGGACATGACGGCGCCCGAGATCACCGCGATGCTCGAGAGCCTGTACCGGGTGCGCGGCGGCTCGATCGACTTCCGGACCCTGTCGCTCCAGCCGCGCCGGTTCCTCGGGGCCAACGGCTTCCAGTTCGATTTCGAGCATCTCGACACCGACGAGCTGTGGCGCCGCGGCCGAGCGGTCGGGGCGGTGATCGACGGCAAGCTCTACCTGATCCTGTTCGACGCCGCGCGCTCGCATTATTACGGCAATGCGATCGGCGACTTCGAGACGATCGTCGCCTCGGCGCGGCTGCGGCGCTAATCAGCCGACCGGCGAGATCGGCGTCGGCGAGGGGTCGGTCCCCGGCTGCGACGGCGACGGAACGTCGATGTCCGGAGCAGTCGGCGGGGTCTCGTTCGGGGCTTCGCTCGGGCGGCCCGGGGGCGATGGCTGGCCGGGTTGCGGGGGCTGGCCCGGCTGCGGTGGCTGGACGGGCTCCTCGGAAAATGGCGGCAGTTGCTGCATGGCTTCGCGTCTCCTTGCTATCCGAACGCCCGGGCTGGGCCGCCGGTTGCCCGCCGCCCGCCGCGCTTGCCCCGCAAGCCATCCTTGCTATAGGCCGCGCACCTTCGAAGCGAACCGCGCGCGCGTGGCGGAATTGGTAGACGCGGCAGGTTTAGGTCCTGTTGTCGAAAGATGTGGGGGTTCGAGTCCCTCCGCGCGCACCAGGCCGCCCGCCGCCGCTTCGACACGCTAGTTTTGGGATTGCACACGAAGCCATGAAAACCGTCGAGATGGAAAACCAGGGCCTCAAGCGGGCCTTCATGCTGACGATCGCCGCCAAGGAAATCGAGGCGCGCGTCGACCAGGAAGTGCGGCGGATCGCTCCGCAGGTGCGCATGCCCGGCTTCCGTCCCGGCAAGGTGCCGCCGAACCTGATCCGCAAGATGCACGGCGACTCGCTCCAGCGCGACGCCTTGAGCGGGGCCGTCCAGGACGGCGTCCAGAAGCTCCTCGAGGAGAAGAAGCTGCGCCCGGCGCTGCAGCCCGAGGTCGAGCTCGACGAGCGCTATGAGCCCGGCAAGGACGCCGAGGTCCGGGTCCGCCTGGAAGCGCTTCCCGACGTGCCCGCGCCGCAGATCGACGGGCTCGAGCTCGAGCGGCTGACGGTCGAGGTCGACGAGGCCGCGGTCGACGAGCAGCTGCAGAACCTCGCCCGATCCAACAAGAGCTGGAGCGATGCGCCCAAGAAGCATGCCGCGCAGCTCGGCGACCTGGTGGTGATCGACTATGCCGGCACGGTCGGCGGCGAGGCGTTCGAGGGCGGCTCGGGCGAGGACATGTCGGTCGAGCTCGGCTCCGGCCGGCTGATCCCGGGCTTCGAGGAGGGCCTGGTCGGCGCCAAGGCCGGCGACCAGCGCGACGTCAAGGTCAAGTTCCCGGCCGACTATCCGTCCGACAAGCTGAAGGGCAAGGCGGCGAGCTTCGCGGTGACCGTCAAGGCGGTGAAGCTTGCCGGCGAGGCCAGGGTCGACGAGGAGTTCGCCAAGTCGCTCGGGCTCAACAGCCTCGAGGAACTGCGCAAGCTGATCCGCGACCAGCAGCAGCAGGAGCTCAACGGGCTGACCCGCACCCACATGAAGCGCCGGCTGCTCGACCAGCTGGCCGCCAAGCATGATTTCCCGGTGCCGGTGTCGATGGTCGAGGCCGAGTTCCAGAACATCATGCAGCAGCTTCGCCACGAGGCGAGCCACGAGGAGGATCCGAAGGCCGCCCTGGCCGAGATCGAGAAGGATGCCGACGAATATCGCGGCATCGCCGAGCGCCGGGTCCGCCTCGGGCTGCTGCTGTCGGAGATCGGCAGCGCCAACGGGATCCAGGTCAGCGAGCAGGAGATGAACCGGCTGATCGCCCAGGCCGCGTCGCAATATCAGGGCCAGGACCGCGAGCGCTTCGTCCAGTACGTCCAGCAGGAGCCGATGGCGGCGGCCCAGCTGCGTGCCCCGCTGTACGAGGACAAGGTGGTCGACTTCCTGTTCTCGAAGGCGGCGGTCAGCGAGCGCAAGGCGAGCCGCGCCGAGCTCGAGGCCGACCTCGAGAGCGAGGAAGGCCATGTCCACGGCCCCGGCTGCGGCCACGAGCACCTCGCGGCGGCCAAGCCGGCGGCGAAGGGCAAGAAAGCGGCCAAGCCGGCCAAGGCCGAGGCCAAGCCGGCCAAGGCCGAGGCCAAGCCAGAGAAGCCGGCCAAGGGACCGGTCGAGGAGAAATCCACCGCCAGGCCGAAACCCGCCAAGCCTCTCAAGGACGGCGCCGCCGGCAAGCCCGCCGACAAGAAGCCTGCCAAGGCTGCCGCCAAGGCGCCGGCCAAGAGCGCTGCGAAGAAAGCTCCGGCGAAGAAATGAATCGTCATTCCCGCGCAAGCGGGAACCCAGTAACAGCGCAAGACGCTGGGTCCCCGTTTTCGCGGGGATGACGATGGGGGGCCAATGACCGACCGACCGCGCATCGCCGTGCTGTTGCCGTGCTTCAACGAGGAAGCGACCATCGCCGCGACGGTCGCGGGCTTCCGGGCCGCGCTGCCGGCGGCGGAAATCTACGTCTACGACAACAACAGCCGCGACCGCACCCGCGAGATCGCCGCCGCCGGCGGGGCAGTGGTCCGCACCGAGCGCCAGCAGGGCAAGGGCCATGTCGTCCGGCGGATGTTCGCCGACATCGACGCCGACGTCTACGTGATGGCCGACGGCGACCTGACCTACGACCCGGGATCGGCCCAGGCGATGGTCGACAGGCTGCTCGCCGACCAGCTCGACATGGTCGTCGGCACCCGCCGCCACGACGAGAAGGGCGCGTACCGGGGCGGCCACGTGCTCGGCAACCGGCTGTTCACCGGCATCCTCGGCCGGCTGTTCGGCCGCAGCTTCTCGGACATTTTCTCGGGCTACCGGGTGTTCTCGAGGCGCTTCGTCAAGAGCTTCCCGGTCCTGTCGTCGGGGTTCGAGATCGAGACCGAGATGAGCGTCCACGCGCTCGAACTCAGGATGCCGGTGGGCGAGATGGAGACCGCTTATGCCTCGCGCCCCGAAGGCTCGCAGTCCAAGCTGTCGACGTTCGGCGACGGCTGGCGGATCCTCAAGACCATCGCCACGCTCTACCGGACCGAGCGGCCGGTGCTGTTTTTCGGAAGCATCGGAGCGCTGCTGCTGCTGGCCGCGCTGGTCCTCGCCGTGCCGCTGATCGTCACCTATCTCGACACCGGCCTGGTGCCGCGGCTGCCGACCGCGATCCTGATCACCGGCATGACGATCGTCGCGGTGCTGTGCTTTTTCGCCGGCCTGATCCTCGACACCGTCACCCGCGGACGCCGCGAGGTGCGCCGGCTCGCCTATCTGTCGCTCGCCCCGCCCGGGAGCGCTTGAGTGTAGACGATTTGCATCACCCGGGACGGATTGTGTCGTCCTGGTGACTGAGGCCCTTCCTCCACTCCCGCGTCTGATTTATTGCCCTTCGCGTCTTCGCGGCTGCTTTCGCTGCGGTGGAACAGGGGAAAATTCATGAAGCGGATCGAAATCGCTCTTCGCGCCGGCGCCGCGCTGGCCGCGCTCGCCATCGCAACTTCGGCATCAGCGCAAAGCACTCTTCCGCCGCCGGACGTGGCCGAGACTCCGGCGACGACCGCCCAGGAGCCGACCGCCGGAGGCGACATCATCGTCACCGGTTCGCGTATCCGCCGCGACCCACTGTCCCAGGAACAGCCGATCGTTTTCGTCGACCAGGAGGACATCGCCAAGACCGGCCTCAACTCGGTCAACGACGTGTTGCAGCGCCTGCCCAGCTCGGGCGGCGGCCTCAACAGCAAGATCAACAACAGCGGCAACCTTGGCAACCCGCCGGACGGCGGTGGCGTCGGTGCCGGCGCAGCCGAGGTCGACCTGCGCTATCTGGGCTCGCGCCGAGTGCTCGTGCTCGTCGACGGCATCCGTTACGTCAATGGCGCTTCCGCCTCCGGCGTTCCCGGTTCGACCGACCTCAATACCATTCCCGAGAGCGCGGTCGAGCGCATCGAGGTGCTCCAGGACGGCGCCTCGGCGATCTACGGCTCGGACGCCATTGCCGGCGTGGTGAACATCATCACCAAGAAGCGGCAAGAGGGTTTTCAGGCCAGCGCGCAACTCGGCGGCTATGACGAAGGTGATGGCTTCACCCAAAACTATCAGCTGAGCTGGGGCAATGGCAGCCAGGGCCCGCTCGAGCTTGTCGTCGGCGGAAATTATGTGAAGCAGGGATCGGTTTCGACCGATGACCGCGACCTGTCCCGTTTCCCGAACCCTTATGCCGAAAGCTGCTTTGAAGGCGGCTGCTCAGGCTTCATCCCGATGGGCCGGTACCAGTTCAACGGCTTTTTCGGCGGCGTTACTCAAACCCTGATCGCCACGACCAACACGCCGACTCTGACCAATTTCCGGCCTTTCGTCGACCCGGCCGACCGCTTCAATTTCGGCCCGTTCAACTTCCTCCAGATCCCGCTGGAGCGCTACGGCGCCTTCGCCAATCTCAAATATGAGCTGGCCGACAACATGAATTTCTCGGCCAAGGGCGTCTGGAACCGGCGTGATTCGAAGAACAAGGCGGCGCCTTTGCCGTTCGGCATCGGTCCGACCTCCGGCCTTACGCCGGTGCTTAGCGGGCTCGGCGTCCACTCCACCAACCCGTTCAATCCATTCGGGGTCGATCTCGTTGGTGACAATCCGCTCACGCCGGCAGCGAACGACGGCAACTTGCGAGCCATCTTCCGCCGCTACGTCGAGGGTGGTCCGCGCCGGTTCAATCAGACGGTCGACACCTGGTACGGCGTCGCGACGCTCGACGGCCGGTTCGACATGGGAGGCAACAACTGGTTCTGGGACGTCAATGCCGCCTATGGCCGCAACAAGGCCGAGCAGAGAATGCTCGGCAACATCCATTCGGGCCGATTGGGCATAGCGCTCGGGCCGCTCGCCACCTGCACGGCCACGCCGGGATGCGTTCCCTTCAACCTGTTCGGCGGCGCTGGTTCGATCACCACGCAGATGATCGACTATGTGACGTTCATCCAGAACGACAGCAGCGAGCAGAAGGTTCTCGATCTGACGGGCAACCTGTCCGGCAGCCTGTTCCAGCTTCCGGGAGGGCCGCTGGGAGTCGCCGTCGGCGTTGAATATCGCGATCTGAGGGGCCGGTTCGACCCCGATGAGGTGGTCGCGGCCGGCTTCAGCTCGGACATTCCCGCTTTGCCGACCAAAGGCAGCTACAACGTCAAGGAAGCGTACGCCGAGCTCAACGCTCCGCTGCTCGCCGACCGGCCGTTCTTCGAGCTGCTCGAACTGACCGGCGCGGTGCGATTCTCCGAATATTCCCGCGGACTCGGCTCGACCACGACGTTCAAGGCCGGCCTCAACTGGAAGCCGACCCAGGATTTGCGGCTCCGCGGCTCGTGGGCGGAAGGGTTCCGTGCGCCTCAGATCGGCGAGCTGTTCGGCAGCCAGTCGCGCTTCGACCAGACGCTCAGCGATCCCTGTTCGTCGCACGCGACCAACACCCAGCCGCGCCGATTCAGCAACGATGCGACGGTTCGCGCCAACTGTATCGCCATGGGCGTTCCCGCCGACGGCAGCTACATCCAGGCCAACCCGCAGATCTCGGTCGTCGTCGGTGGCAATGAAAATCTCGCGCCCGAAACGTCGAAAAGCTGGGTGATCGGCGGCGTCTACAGCCCGCGTTTCCTGCCGGGCCTTTCCGCCGAGGTGAATTGGTACAAGATCACGGTCAAGGATGCGATCCAGACAGTCAACGCCAATACGACGCTCGTGAACTGCGTGGTCGAGAATGATCCGGCGGCGTGCGCTTTGACGACCCGTGTCAGTGGTGAATTGCTCGAGATTTCGGGCCTGCTGCAGAATATTGCCGCCATCAAGACCAACGGCATCGATCTCAACCTGGCCTATCGCA
>DASTZO010000172.1:0-4007 GCA_035764265.1 Sphingomicrobium sp. | reverse complement strand
CCAGCGCCTGCTCGATCAGCAGGCCGCGAAAGCCCGAGCAGTCGACGAACAGCTCGCCCGCGACCGCGGTGCCGTCGGCCAGAGTGACCGACTCCACATGGCCGGTCTCCCCGTCGAGCGCGGTGTCGACGATCCTGCCCTCGATCCGCCGCACCCCGCCGCGCTCGGCATAATCGCGCAGGAACAGGGCGTAGAGCCCGGCGTCGAAATGGAACGCGTAGAACAGTTGCGACAGCGGCAGGCGGGCGTCGGGGCCGGGGCGGGCGTAGCGGCCGAGAGCGGCGGCGACCGCGCTCATCGACCATTCGGCGATGTCGGGAAGCGCGCGGCGCTTGCTTTCGCGCAAATAGAGCTGGTGGAACGGGACTCCGCGCACGTCCTGCCCGTGCATCCCGAACGGATGGAAATAGCGTGACCCGAGCGCGCCCCAGTCGACGAACTCGATGCCGAGCTTGAACGTCCCCTGGGTCGCGGCGAGGAACTCGTCCTCGTTGATCCCGAGCATATTGTTGTAGGCGATCAGCGGCGGGATCGTCGCCTCGCCGACCCCGACGGTGCCGATCTCGTCGGATTCGATGACGGTGACCCGCGTGCCGGCCTTGCCGAGGAAGCGCGACAGCGCGGCCGCGGCCATCCAGCCGGCGGTGCCTCCCCCGACGACGACCAGGTCGCGGATCGAATGCTCGTTCATCGGGCGAAGCTTGGGGCAGCGCCTCTAAATCTGCAACGCGCTCAGCTGTTGGGCAGCTCGACCGGCTCGAGGAACACGCCGCCGGCATCGCGGCCGAGCGCCCAGCGGATCTGCGCCGGGAAGTCGCCGTAGCGCGGCACGCGCAGGAACACATGTGCGCCGATCGGGACGGTCTCGGCGGTCTGCAACCGGAAGCCGCCCGTCGACACGTCGGTGATGGTCACCGACTGCTCGGAGCCGTCGGACAGCACAAGGGTCGCGTCATGCGCGACCTCGATGCGGTGTCTCCGCGGCACTTGCCCGGGAATTCGGTCCACGTTCCACTTTCAGATTCGGCCGGGCGATCCTAATCCAGATCAGTTGAAGATTTGGTTAGCGGGCAAGCCGTTCAACTTGACCGGAATCTTCAAATAGCGGACTCCGTTCGCCTCCGCCGGCGGAAGGCGGCCGGCGCGGATGTTGACCTGGATCGCGGGCAGCAGGAGCCTCGGGGCGCACAGCGTCGCGTCCCGCGCCTCGCGCATCGCGACATAGGCGTCCTCGGTGACCCCCGCGCCGACATGCACGTTGCTCGCCAGCTCTTCGGCGACCGTCGTCTCCCACGCATATTCGCCTCGGCCCGGCGCCTTGTAGTCGTGGCACAGGAACAGCCGCGTGTCGGGCGGAAGCGACAGCAATTTGTGGATCGAGCGGTAGAGCCGCCGCGCGTCACCGCCCGGGAAGTCGGCCCGGGCGGTTCCATAGTCGGGCATGAACAATGTGTCGCCGACGAACACCGCGTCGCCGATCTTGTAGCTGACGCAGGCGGGCGTGTGGCCGGGCGTGGCGATGACCTCGATGGTCAGCTCGCCGAGCGGCAGGGTGTCGCCGTCCTCGAGCAGCAGGTCGAAGTCGCCGCCGTCGCGCTTGACGTCGTCGGCGCCGAACACCGGCGCGAAAATCCTCTGCACCTCGCGGACCCCCGAGCCGATCGCGACCCTGGCGCCGGTCCGCTCCCTGAAGAACGGCGCCGCGGTCAGATGGTCGGCGTGGGGGTGGGTTTCGAGCACCAGCGCGATCGAGTGCCCCAGATCGGCCGCGGCGGCGAGGATGCGCTCGGCGGAGCGGGTCGCCATTTCCCCGCTCGCCGGGTCGAAATCGAGCACCGGGTCGATTACCGCCGCCTGCCGGGTCGCCGGGTCCGCGACCAGGTAGGAGACGCTGTTGGTGCACTCGTCGAAAAATGCCGAGATGTGCGGCCCTGCCGCCATGGTGCAGCTCCCCAGCGCAGGCGGGCAGGATGACTCGATCAGCCCGCCTCGGCAAGCGGCCGGATCGCCGGCCCGTTGATCACCGTCCCGTCGGGCTGGAACTGCGAGCCGTGGCACGGGCAGTCCCAGCATTGCTCGAGCCCGTTCCAGTGGACGATGCAGCCGACGTGGGTGCAGACGGCCGAGCGTTCGACGACCGTCCCGTCATCCTTCCGGAACGCGGCGATCTTCGATGCGCCGCGGCGGATGACCGCGCCCTCGCCCGGCTTCAAGTCCTCGATCGAGGCGATGTCGCCGGCGGTCAGATATTCGGACAGGTTGGCGACATCCTCGGCCCGGCCGGAAAGGAACTCGCCGAGGCTGGTGCCGGCGACCGGCTTTCGGCCGGGATCGAACACTTGGGCGAAATGCGCTTTCTGCCCGAACAGCAAAGCGGCGAAATTGATCGCCCCGGCGACCCCGTTGGTGATGCCCTGGCCGCTGTCGCCGGTGTGGACGTAGATGATGCGGTTGCCCGGGTTGCGGCCCGAGTAAGGCATGAAATCGACCGGCTCCATCACCTGCCCCGACCAGCGGTGGCGGACGTCCTTGAAGGACGGAAAGCGCTCGCGGGTCCAGGCCTCGAGATGCGCGAACCGCTGGTCCATGTCGTTGACGGTTCCGCTGCGGTGGTCCTCGCCGCCGACGATCAGCAAATCCTCGGCCTCGCCCAGCGGCTGCAGGCGAACGTAATGATAGGCCTCGAGCGTGTCCCAGACGAGCGCGTCCGGCACCGAGCCTTTGGGCACCGGCCCGGCGATCACATAGGTGCGGTCCGGGACCATCTTGGTGTGGATGGCCACCTTGTCGTTGACCGGCGAGTTGGTCGCGAACAGCGCCGCTCTGGCGCGGATCCGGTGGCCGGCCTCGGTCTCGATCGTGACCCAGCCGTCCTCCTCTTCATGGTCGACATAGACGGTGCCGCCGTGGATTTTTCCGCCGCGGCCCTCGATCGCTCCGACCAGCCCGCGGACATATTTGAGCGGGTGGAAGCGGCCCTGGTTGGGGAAGCGCAGCGCCCGAGTCCCGTCCGGCAGCCTGACCGGCGCCTCGTCGAGCCACTCGACCTCGACTCCGATCGCCCGGCACGCATCATATTCCTGCTCGAGCTCGCCCATGTGCGCGGGCTCGGCCGGCACCAGGATCCCGTCGAGCCGCGCGAAATCGGCGTCGATCTTCTCGTCGCGGCAGATCGCCTCGATGCGGTTGACCGCCGCGACCTGGCTTTCGTGATAGATGCGCGCGTCGTCCTCGCCGCGGGCCTTGATCAAATAGGCATAATAATCGTCGAGCTCGGTCGCGAGATGGGCGGTGGTGCGCGGAGTCATCACCCCGCCGATGGTCTCGGCGCGGTCGATGACGATCACCCGCCAGCCGAAGCGCGCGGCCTCGTAGGCGCTCGACAGGCCGGCGATGCCCGAACCGACGACGACCAGATCGCACTCGGCGTCCGACTGCAGCGGCGGGCGCTTCTCCAGCCCCGAATCCTCGTACCAGAAGCTGCTGGTGGTCATCGCCGACCGTCCGACCTCAGACCTGGGCCTCGCTCATCGTCTTCAATTCGGGCTTGGGAACGCCGGTCGACCGGTAGGTTTCGACCAGCTGCGCCTTGCGCACGGCGAGCTGACGCCCGAGCGCGTCCATGTCCAGACCGGCCTTGCGCGCCTGGCTGAACAGGCCCTCCATCCTCTTTTCCTCTTCCTCGACATGGTGCTCGATCTGCTCCTGGAGCACCTTCACCTTGGCGTCGAAGAAGTCGTCGCCCTGGGCGCTTCCGGCCTCGATCTCGGCGATCAGCACCTTGGCGCCGTCATGCTCGACATAGGCTTCCTTCAAGAGGTCCTCGTCGACCTTGCCCTCGCACGCCGGATAGAAAATCTGGTCCTCGATGGCGGCGTGGACCGACAGCTCGAGGCAGATCTGCCCGGCGAGCTTCTGCTTGCGGCCCTCGCCGCTGGCTTTCTCGAACTGCGCGAACAGGTCTTCGACGGTGCGGTGGTCCTGCTTGAGCAGCGCGATCGCATCCA
>DASTZO010000171.1:0-3605 GCA_035764265.1 Sphingomicrobium sp. | reverse complement strand
ACCGAGCCAGCCCTCGCTGTCCCCGATCAGCACCAGCACGTCGCCTTCGCGCTTCAGGGCGATGGTCGCGTGGCGCGCCACGTCGTCCAGCACGCCGACGCCGCCGATGGTCGGGGTCGGCAGGATGCCCTTGCCGTTGGTCTCGTTGTAGAGCGAGACGTTGCCCGAGATGACGGGGAAATCGAGGGCCAGACAGGCCTCGGCCATGCCTTCGATGCAGCCGACCAACTGGCCCATGATCTCGGGCCGTTGCGGGTTGCCGAAGTTGAGGCAGTTGGTGATCGCCAGCGGCCTTGCGCCGACCGCGCAGAGGTTGCGGTAGGCCTCGGCGACCGCCTGCTTGCCGCCCTCGACCGGGTCCGCATAGCAGTAGCGGGGCGTGCAGTCGGTGGTCATCGCCAGCGCCTTGCGGGTGCCGTGGACCCGGACCACCGCGGCGTCGCCGCCGGGGCGCTGGACGGTGTCCGCGCCGACCGACTGGTCGTATTGCTCCCAGATCCAGCGGCGGCTGGCGAGGTTGGGAGAGGCCATCAGCTTGAGCAGATCGGCGGCGATGTCGCTGCTCTCGGGGATGTCGGACAGCGGCTCGGGCGGCTTGGGGATGGCGTACGGGCGCTCGTAGAGCGGCGCCTCGTCGGCGAGCGGGCCGAGGGGCACGTCGGCGACGGTCTCGCCGTTCCAGACAAGCTCCATGCGGCCGGTGTCGGTGACTTCGCCGATCACCGCGAAGTCCAGCTCCCACTTGGTGAAGATCGCCTCGTCCTCGGCCTCGCGGCCGGGCTTCAGCACCATCAGCATCCGCTCCTGCGACTCCGACAGCATCATCTCGTAGGGGGTCATGCCCTCCTCGCGGCACGGCACCTTGTTCATGTCGAGGCGGATCCCGACCCCGCCCTTGCTCGCCATCTCGACGCTCGACGAGGTGAGGCCGGCCGCGCCCATGTCCTGGATGGCGACGATCGCGTCACTGGCCATCAGCTGGATGCAGGCCTCGATCAGCAATTTCTCGGTGAACGGGTCGCCGACCTGGACGGTCGGGCGCTTTTCCTCGCTGTCCTCGGAGAAATCGGCCGAGGCCATGGTCGCGCCGTGGATCCCGTCGCGCCCGGTCTTGGAGCCGACGTAGACCACCGGATTGCCGATGCCCGCGGCGGCGGAATAGAAAATCTTGTCGGCCCTCGCGACTCCGACGGTCATCGCATTGACCAGGATGTTGCCGTCGTATGCGGAGTCGAAATCGACCTCGCCGCCGACCGTCGGCACGCCAACGCAATTGCCGTAGCCGCCGATGCCCTGGACGACTCCGGCGACCAGGTGCCGGGTCTTCGGGTGGTCGGGGCGGCCGAAGCGCAGCGCGTTCAAATTGGCGATCGGTCGAGCGCCCATGGTGAACACGTCGCGCAATATGCCGCCGACGCCGGTCGCGGCACCCTGGTAGGGCTCGATGTACGAGGGGTGGTTGTGGCTCTCCATCTTGAAGATCGCCGCGTCGCCGTCGCCGATGTCGATCACGCCCGCGTTCTCGCCCGGCCCGCAGATCACCCACGGCGCTTGCGTGGGCAATTTCTTGAGGTGGACTCGCGAGGATTTGTAGCTGCAATGCTCGGACCACATCACCGAGAAGATGCCGAGCTCGACCAGGTTCGGCTCGCGGCCGAGCGCTTTCAAAATGCGCGCATATTCGGGCTCGGAAAGCCCGTGCTCGGCGACGATTTGCGGGGTGATCGGGGAACTCATCGCGCGCCCCTTAACGGGGGAGGCGGGGCGCGGCTAGGGCGCGGCCAGCCGGTTTGGAGCGACTCGCGCCCAAGGAGTAACAAGGCCGCCCGGGGGGAATCGAGGAGACCAGCGATGGTGAGGCCCATTCCCGAAGGCTATCACAGCGTCACGCCCTATCTGATCGTCGACGATGCCAAGGCGGCGATCGACTTCTACGGCCGCGCGTTCGGCGCCGAGGAGAAGTTCCGGCTCCCGATGGGCGATAGGATCGGCCATGCCGAGCTCCAGATCGGCGACAGCGTCGTCATGCTCGCCGACGAGTTCCCGGACATGGGGCATCTCGGCCCCAAGAGCCGCGGCGGACCGACCTGCAGCCTGATGCACTACGTCCCCGACGTCGATTTCGCGTTCCGCAAGGCGATCGACGCCGGCGCGACCGAGAAACGGCCGGTCGAGGACCAGTTCTGGGGCGACCGGATGGGCACCCTGAGCGACCCGTTCGGCCACCAGTGGAGCCTCGCGACCCACGTCCGCGAAGTCCCGCCCGAGGAGATGAAGCAGCGGATGGACGAGTTCTCGAAGCAGAAGCAGAGCGAGCCGGCGTAATCCGGTCCGCCCCACGAAACCGTGGGGCGGGGCTTCAGGCTTTACAGCTTTGGCTGCCCTTGCCCGGCCGGGTCAGGGTGACGCTGGAATCGGCGGCGGCGCCGGTCAGCGAATAGCCTTCCGCGACCATAGGCTGGCCGGCTTCTGGCGCGACCAGATGCGTCGGCGGGGCGTTCCGGTCGGTCCGCACGTTGGCCGATCTGTTGTCCGACAGCCAGTCAATGTAGACGACGCTGTTGTCCTTGCAGCGGTAGATCTTGCTGGCCGCGATCGACGGTGGAAGGACGACGTCGTTGGTCGCGACATTGTCTTCGAGTCCGGTATTGAGGGTAACTTCCTGCTGGTTGCAGCCGGCTAGCGCGGCGGCGGCGGCCAGGGCGATGGCGAGTGGGGTCCGAGTCATTTGCGCGCATTGCGCGTCGGCGCGGGCCCGCGTCAAGATGGGCGGCTTGCATTGTCTCGATGCGGGCCATAGCTATCGCCCGGCAATGGTCGACAATGCCGGCACCAGCGCGCAGCGAATCCGGATCGGGCTGACCGGCCTCGCCTTCGCTTTCCTGCTCGTCCTCCTGGGCTCGGTGATCAGCCGCTCGGGAAGCGACGACCGCCCCGCGAACGCGGTCGAGCAGGCGGCCGCGAACACGCCCAACGAGCCGCTGGCCGAGCTCGGGGTCGCGCCGGGCGGCGCCGACAGCCAGGCGAACAACAGCAGCGACAGCCGGTGACCGGCGCGGCTGCGCGGCGCGCGGGGATCCGCGCCCGCGCCGCGGCGTTGCTCGGCGCTGGGCTGATCGCGGCGGCGGGCTTGGCCTATGTCGCCGATCGCAAGCAAGCGCCTGCTTCGGCGGAGCGCGCCGCCAAGCCGGAGCTGATGCTCCTGACCAGCCTGCCGCTGGTGTTCGGCGAGCAGTTCGGGCTCGAGGGCGGGGGCTCGCCGGCGCTGAAAGCGCTCGAGACCCGCTACACGGTGGTTCCGGTCGGAGTCGCCGACGCCGCGACCCTGAGGCAGGGTAGGCTGTTGCTGATGGCGCACCCTCTCGCCCAGCCGGCCGAGGCGCTGGTCGATCTGGACCGCTGGGTGCGCCGGGGCGGCCGGCTGCTGCTGCTCGCCGATCCGGCGCTCGACTGGCACAGCGAGCGGCCGCTGGGCGACGTTCTGCGCCCGCCGCCGGCGTTCGCCGACACCGGGCTGCTCGCGCATTGGGGGCTGCGGCTCGATTCGCCCGACGAGCGCGGGCCGGGGCTGCGCAGGCTGGGCGGCCATGAGGTTCTCACCGCCT
>DASTZO010000170.1:0-3495 GCA_035764265.1 Sphingomicrobium sp. | reverse complement strand
CGCCGAGATGCTCGACCAGCTGCTTCCGCGGGTCGATTTCCTGTCGATCGGGACCAACGATCTGACCCAATTCCTGTTCGCCGCCGACCGCGCCGACCCGCGGCTCGCCGAGCGCTACGACTGGCTGAGCCCGGCGATCCTGCGGTTCTTGAAGCGCGTGCTCGACGCCGCCCGGGCAGCCGGAGTGCCGGTCCGGCTGTGCGGCGAGATGGGCGGCCGGCCATTGGAGACGATGGCCCTGATCGGCATCGGCGCGGAGAATTTCTCGATCACGCCCGCCGCCGTCGGCCCGGTCAAGGCGATGGTCCGCTCACTCGACGCGGCGGCGGTCCGGCAGCGGCTCGAGCAGCTGCTCGCCCGGCCGCCGCGCAACCTGCGCAAGGCGCTGACCGACTGGGCCCGGAAGCGCTCGGTGGCGGTCAGCTGAAAAGCCGCGCGCGAGCGGTTGACACTCCGACCGCACGCTTCGAAGAGTGGATTGGCGATGGCAAAGAAAAAAGGGCAGGGGATGGTCGAGCCGATCGACGAGCCGGTGGAGGATCTGGCCGAGCCGGAAGTCGCATCGGTCGGCGAGCGGCTGCGCCTCGCGCGCGAGGAGAAGGGGCTGACGCTCGAGGACGTCGCCGCCCAGACGCGGATTCCGCGGCGCCACCTCGAAAGCCTCGAGAACGGCGACTGGGAGCGGCTGCCGGCGCCGACCTACACGACCGGCTTCGCCAAGAGCTATGCGTCGGCGGTCGGGCTCGACCGGACCGAGATCTACGAGCAGCTGCGGGTCGAGATGGGCGGAGTCCGCCCGGCTTCGCAGGCGTCGGAGGTGTTCGAGCCCGCCGACCCGGCGCGGACGATGCCCAAATGGTTGGTGCTCGGAGCGATCCTGGCGGTGCTGGTGCTGGTGCTGGCGATGAGCTGGCTCAACGAACGATCGTTCCAAGGCCCGGACGAGACCGTCGACGAGCCCGCCGCGACCGCGGCGGCGCCCGCCCAGCCCGCTCCGGCGCCCGCTCCGGTACCGGCCGCGCAGGGGCCGGTGGTGCTGACCGCCAACGAGCAGGTGTGGCTCCAGGTCAAGGATGGGCAGACGGTCCTGAAGGAAGGGCTGCTCGAGCCGGGGCAGAGCTTCGAAGTGCCGGCGAGCGCGACCGCGCCGGTGCTTATGACCGGCAAGCCCGAGGCGCTGCGGATTTCGGTCGGCACCGCCGATGCACCGCCGATCGGGCCGGCGGCGACGACCGTTCGCAACGTCAGCCTGCTCGGTCCCGACCTGATGCGCGGCCCGACGTCGGCAACGCCGGCTGCGTCGAGGGCCGCAAGTCCCGCTCCATCCGCCGCCCCGCCGGCCGCACAGAACAGCGCCGGCTGACGGATTCATCGCCGCGAAAGCATCGGTTGGGCAGGCTCGCGCACATCACCAGGTCTGGGGGAATCATGACAGCCAATCGGCTTCGCTTATCCATCGCCGCCGCCGCGCTGTTCGCGTTCGGTCCGGCCGCCGCGCAGGCGCAGCGCGTCATCACGCCCGAGCAGCGTATCGAGCGTCTTGAAAGCCAGCTGCGGCAGTTGCAGCGCCAGGTTTTCCCCAGGGGCCAGCCCGCCGATACGGCCGGCTTCTCCGACGAGCCAGCGGCCACGCAATCGTCGGTTCGGACTCTGAACGACCGGCTGAACGGCCTCGAGCGGCAGATCGCCGACCTGGTCCGCCAATCCGAGGAGAACGGCCACCGGCTGACCGTCATCCAGGCCGAGCTGGCGAAAATGCGAACCGACCAGGACCAGCGGCTCGGAGCGATCGAGCGCGCCGCGGCGGCGGCCGCCCTGCCCCCGGCGGCGGGGAGCGCCACGGCCCCAGCCAGCGCTCCGCCCGCGAGCGTCGCCACGGTCAGCCCGACGCCTCGGCCGGTCAGCGCGGCGCCGGGACCGGCGGTCGCGAGCGACGCGCCCGATGCCGGCGAAATTGCCTATGACGAAGGCTACCAATTGTGGCGGGCGGGCAAGTATGACGAGGCGATCAGCTCGCTGCGCGCTTTCTCGTCGGCGTTCCCCAGGCACCGCCGCAAGAGCTGGGCCGACAACCTCGCCGGGCGGGCGCTGCTCGACAAGGGCGAGCCCCGCGCGGCGGCCGAGGCTCTGCTCGCCAACTACCGCTCCAACCCCAAGGGCGAGCGCGCCGCCGACAGCCTCTATTATCTCGGCCAGGCGCTGATGCAGCTCAACCAGCCCGGGCAGGCGTGCAAGGCCTATGCCGAGCTCGAAAGCGTCTATGGAGCATCGATGCGGGCGGAATTGAAGCGCCTGCTGCCGGCGGCGAAGGCCGAAGCGCGCTGTAGCTAGACCGGGCGGCCGCGGTTATGGGCTCGTGCGTTCGCAGGAGCACATTGTATTCCCAGCCCCGACCCGCAGCTTGTCACGCGCTTTGCGGCCGACCTCGACGCGCTGGTGGCGCCGGGCGCCCGGGTCGGAGTCGCGGTGTCCGGGGGGCCCGACAGCCTGGCCTTGCTGTTGCTGGCCGCCGCCGCACGCCCCGGCCTGGTCGAAGCGGCGAGCGTCGATCACGGGCTGCGGCCGGGGAGCCGCGCCGAGGCCGAGATGGTGGCCGAGCTTTGCAAGCGCATCGGCGTCCCTCACTCGATCCTGACCATCGATTGGCCGGCGCCCCCGGACCGTAACCTGCAGGCCCGGGCGCGGGAGGCCCGCTACGAACTGCTGGGATCATGGGCCCGCGAGCAGGGCCTGACGGCGATCGCGACCGCGCATCATCTCGACGACCAGGCCGAGACGCTGCTGATGCGCCTCGCCCGCGGCGCCGGGATCGGCGGGCTCGGCTCGGTGCGCGCCCGGCGGCCGCTCGCCAAGGGCGTCCAGCTCGTCCGGCCGCTGCTCGGCTGGCGCAAGGTCGAGCTCGCGGACCTGGTGGCAGAGGCCGGGGTCAAGCCGGTCGACGACCCGTCCAACCGCGACCCGCGCCACGACCGGGTGCGGATGCGCGAATGGCTGAAGCGCGCCGATTGGGCGGACCCGGAACGGCTTGCCGCCAGCGCCGCCTGGCTCAACGAGGCCGACGAGGCGCTCGACTGGGCGCTGGCCCCGCTCGCAAAACAGCGCGTCACCCGCGACGGGGCGGCCTTGGTCGTCGACCCGTCCGAAATTCCCCGGGAGCTTCAGCGGCGGCTGCTCCTCGCCGCCTTCGCCGAGCTGGGCGCTCCGAGGCCCCGCGGCCCCGAGCTCGCCCGGGCGCTCGACACGCTCCGCAAGGGCGGGACCACGACGCTTGCGGGATTGAAGCTCGAGGGCGGTAAGACGTGGCGCCTTCGCGCCGCTCCGCCGCGGCGCTGAGCCCCACCGTTCACCGGGACCTAAGCATTGCATTGTTATTAGGGCTCGAAAGACTATTTTAGGAACAGACGGCCGCTTGGGCCGACGCGAGAGGGACGATGAACGAGAAGAAGCCCGGCAATCCCTGGACCAGGAGCCTGCTCATCTGGGTCGGCGTGCTGT
>DASTZO010000169.1:0-8154 GCA_035764265.1 Sphingomicrobium sp. | reverse complement strand
CTGCTGCAGGATCTGCTGCAGGACCGGCCCGGCGACCGGTACGCCCGGCACCGCGACCGGGCCGACGACCGGGCCGACGAGGGAAACGTTCACGGACGGCAGCAGCTGCGCGGCGGCAGCGCCGGCGACGAGGCCGGCGGCGGCGGCTGCGATCAGCGCGTGGCGAACAAAGCTGGACATCGTTGAACCCGTTTCTATGCCTCTTGGGGATGAAACGGTGATGAAGCGTCGTTTCATCCGCATGAGGACGAATGAGCCTAGCACAATCGTTCGAGGACGAGCTTTGCGCGCTGCTTCCGCGGCTGCGGCGCTTTGCGCACGGCCTCAGCCGGAGCGCCGCCGACGCCGACGATTTGACTCAGATGACCATCGAGCGCGCCCTTCGCGCCAAGGCGCAGTGGCAGCCGGGGACGCGGCTCGACAGCTGGCTCTACAAGATCATGCGCAACCTGTGGATCGACACGGTCCGCTCGCGCAACCGCCAGGACCGGGTCGAAGCGCCGGCCGAGGAGGCCGAGCGCCTGGGCCACGACCCGCGCGACGGAGTCGAGGCGGCGATCGACCTGCACACCATGATGGGGGCGATGGAGCGGCTGCCCGACGAGCAGCGCGAGGTCGTCGCGCTGATCCTGATCGAAGGCTTCGGCTATCGCGAGGCCGCGGAATTGCTCGACCTGCCGATCGGCACCGTGTCGAGCCGGCTGGTGCGCGGCCGCAACGCGCTGCTGGCGCTGGTGGGTGAGTGACGATGACGATTGACGAGACCAAATTCTTCGCCTGGCTGGACGGCGAGCTCGATTCTTCCGAGGCCGCCGAGGTCGAGGCCGAGGTCGCGGCCGACGCTCGCCTCGCCCGGATGGCCGAGCAGCATCGCGCGCTCGGCGCCCGGGTGCGCGGCGCATTCGACACCGTCGCCGCCGCGCCGGTTCCCGAGCGGCTGATCGAGGCGGCCAGGCCGCCGCGCTCGGCGATCGTCGACTTCGGCGCGTTCCGCCGGGCGAAGAGCGCACGCGGCTCGTGGCTGCCGGTGCCGCAATGGCCGGCGATGGCGGCGACCCTGGCGCTCGGGATCGGCCTCGGCACCACGCTCGACAGCAATGGCGGCTCGTCGCCGGTCGAGATCCGCGGCGGCCGGATGGTCGCGGCCGCGGCGCTCGACCATGCGCTCGAGCGGCAGCTGGCGAGCGCCGGCGCCGCCGGCGACGTGCGCGTCGGACTGACCTTCCGCGACCAGGCCGGGGCGATCTGCCGAAGCTTCAGCGACCAGCGATCGAGCGGGCTCGCCTGCCGCGAGCGCGGCGACTGGCGGGTGCGCGGCCTGTTCGCGGCGCCCGAGGGCCAAGGCGGCGACTACCGGATGGCCGCCGGTGCCGACCCGAACCTCGCCGCTCTGATCGATTCGACGATTCAGGGCGAGCCGTTCGACGCCGCGCAGGAACAGGCGGCCCGGGAGCGCGGCTGGCGCTAGACGGACGGCGTCCTACTTCTTCTTGGCGACGCGCTCCGGTTTCCCCTTGCGCTTGGTCGAGGCCATCTTGTCGAGCTCCGTTTCGCTCATCGAGCTCGCCATTTGCCGGGCCGGCCCCTTGAGCTTGCTTTTCGGAGTGTCGCCGCGCTTGGCCGACAAGGCGGCGCCCGCGGCCCGTTGCTGCGCCTTGGACTTGGCTGGCATGTCGCTGCTCCGCTGGTTCGGACGGCCCCTCAACCGCGCTCATCGCGCCCCGGTTCCGGATTTCCGGCCACGCCCGTGGTTGCGGTTTTGGAACAATATCCTCAAGAAGCCGCTCCAGCCGGTGGACTCGAAGCGGCGCAGGCAAGGAGTATCGGGTGAAGTGCAACGGTGACCAGGTTGCGCTCGTTGCCGGCGGCGCCGGGTTCATCGGCTCGCACCTGTGCGACCGGCTGGTCGCCGACGGCGCGACCGTCGTCTGCGTCGACAATTTCGTCACCGGCCGGCGGCGGAACATCGAGCACCTCGAGCGCCACCCGCGCTTCCGGTTGGTCGAGCACGACGTCATCGACCCGCTGCCGCTGGCGCTTCGCGGCGGCCGCATAGCGTTCACCCGCATCTACAATCTCGCCTGCGCCGCCTCGCCGCCGCACTACCAGGCCGACCCCGAGCACACCTTGCTGTCGAGCGTGGTCGGCAGCCGCAACCTGCTCCGCCTCGCCGAGGAGACCGGCGCTCGGTTGCTTCTGGCCTCGACCAGCGAGGTCTATGGCGAGCCCGAGGTCCATCCGCAGACCGAGGAATACCGCGGCTCGGTCAGCTGCACCGGCCCCCGCGCCTGCTACGACGAGGGCAAGCGCGCCGCCGAGACTCTGACGTTCGATTTCATCCGCGCCGGCCGCTGCGAGGCTCGGGTCGCCCGGCTGTTCAACACCTATGGGCCGCGGATGCGCGCCGACGACGGCCGGGTGGTCTCCAACGTCGTCTGCCAGGCGCTCGAGGACCGGGACATCACCATGTACGGCGACGGGTCGCAGACCCGCAGCTTCTGCTACGTCGACGACACCGTCGAGGGGCTGGTCCGGCTGATGGGCAGCGAGCGCGCCGCGGACCTGCCGGTCAACATCGGCAACCCCGAGGAGCTGAGCGTCCGCGAGCTGATCGAGAGGGTGCTGGCGATGACCGGCAGCGGCTCGAGCATCGTCCGCCTGCCGCTGCCGACCGACGACCCGCGCCGCCGCAAGCCCGACATCTCGCGCGCGACCGAGCTCCTGCGATGGGCGCCGAGGGTCGACCTCGAGCACGGCCTCGAAGCGACCATCGCCTGGTTCGCCGACGACCGGAACCGCATGAGCGAAGCCTACGAAGCGCCGCTGGTGGAGGCCGCCGAGTGAAACGGCGGATCGCCGCCGCAGCCATCCTGTGCCTGCTCGCGGGCGCCGCGCAGGCCGCGCCCCAACGCCTCGAGAGGGCGGTGCTCGCCGGCGGCTGCTTCTGGGGCATGGAGGCGGTGTTCGAGCATGTGAAGGGCGTCCGCGACGTCGTCTCGGGCTATGCCGGCGGCAGCGCGCGCGACGCGAATTACGCCGCGGTCAGCTCCGAGCGCACCCGCCACGCCGAGGTCGTGCGCATCACCTACGACCCGCGGCAGGTCAGCTACGCGCAGCTGCTCCGGATCTACGCGACGGTGGCCCACGACCCGACCCAGCTCAACCGCCAGGGACCCGACGTCGGACCCAGCTACCGCTCGGCGATCTTCCCGCAATCCGCGGCGCAGCGGCAGCTTGCGGAGCGCTTCCTCGCCCAGCTGCGCGCGTCAGGCATCTACAAGAAGCCGATCGCGACCCGGATCGAAAGCGGCGCCTTCTATCCCGCCGAGGCGAGCCACCAGGATTTCGTCCGCCGCAACCCGTTCCACCCGTACGTGCTGGTCCACGACCGGCCCAAGCTGGCGAAGCTCAGGCGCGCCTACCCGCAGCTGTGGAAGGCCTGAGCCCCTAGACCAGGATGCTCCTGGCGTCCGCGACCGATTTCTCCTCGTCGCTGCGCGGCGGGATGTTGGCGCCTTTCTCGACCGCCGGTCGGGCGGCGATCGCGGCCAACCAGCGCTGGAGGTTATCGAGCCCGGTCACGTCGAGTCCCGACCAGTCGTGGGTCCGCGCCCAGCACCAGTTGGCGATGTCGGCGATGGAATAATCCCCGGCAAGATACTCGTGATCCGCGAGGCGGCCGTCGAGCACTTCCAGGAGCCGGCGGCTCTCGCGCTGGTAGCGGTCGATCGCGACCGGGATCCGCTCGCTCAGATAGCGGTGGAAAACATTGGCCTGGCCCATCATCGGCCCGAGCCCGCCCATCTGGAACATCAGCCACTGGATGACCAGGCTGCGGCCCTTCATGTCGGTCGGCATCAGCCGGCCGGTCTTCTCGGCCAGGTAGATGAGGATCGCGCCGCTCTCGAACACCGCGAAGTCGCCGGCGTCGCGGTCGACGATCGCCGGGATCCGGCCGTTGGGGTTGATCGCCAGGAACCACGGCTGCTTCTGCTCGCCCGCGCCGAGCTTGAGCCAGTGGAGCTCGTAGGGCAGCTCCAGTTCCTCGAGCGCGACCGACACCTTGTACCCGTTGGGAGTCGCGGCGGTGTAGAGGTCGATCATGGGTCCTCGGGTGGGGGAATGGTGCCCAGGGGCGGAATCGAACCACCGACACCGTGATTTTCAGTCACGTGCTCTACCAACTGAGCTACCTGGGCCTGCCGGCGGGCTCTGTAACCCGCTGAAGCGAGGCGGTCCCTAACCGTCGCGTTCCTCGCTGTCCAGTTCCGCGGGATCAGCCGGCGGGCCCGGAATCCGATAGCCTTCGCCGAGCCATTTGAGCAGGTCGCGGTCCTTGCAGCCGCGGCTGCAGAAGGGCGCGTGGGCTTGGCTGGGCGGCTTGCCGCATAGCGGGCACGGCTTGGCTTTAGGCGGGCTCGGCATCGCCGCCGGACATGGGACGCGCCGCGTCGGCGCGCAAGCTCACCGCGCCGCCGAGCTGGCGGGCGAGCGCGTCGAGCCAGTCGGGGCGGCGCTCGAGCACGGCGACCACCGCCGGGTGCGCGACCAGCCGCCGCGGCCCCGATCCGGACAGCGCCGCCCGGCGCAGCAAGGTGCGGGCTTCGGCCGCCGCCCCGTCGCTCCAGATTTCGAGCAGCGACGGGCGCCGGCGCGGGCGGACGACCTGGACGAAGCCGAAGCCGTTGACCGCCGTGCGCTCGAACGGCTGCGGCAGATGCGCGTCGATCGCCGCCGCCGCGGCCAGGCGCAGGGCCTTGCCGACGAGGGTCGGCAGGTCGATCCCGATCGAGCCGCCGATGCCCAGCCGGCGCACCGCCCGCGCCGCCTCGGCCGCTCCGGCGACCGCGAGCTCGGCGGGAGCCAGCCCTCCATCGACGTCGATCAGGGTCATTGCCGGGGTCGGCGAAATGCGCAGCGTGCCGCCCGCGAACTCGACCATGCCGCTGCGCGCCTGCTCGACGAGGTCGTCCCAGCCGGCCCCGGCGAGCTCGTCGCGCCCGGGCGACGGGAAGGCGAGTTCGCGCCCGGTCAACGGCGCCGCCGGCGATGGCTCGTCCTCCGTCGCCCGGGCGAGCGGGCGCTTCCACGGTTCGCTTCCGGGGATCGCCTCGCGCAGCACCTCGATGGCGAGCGCGGCGCCCTCGGTCACCCCGGCCGGCGCCCTGGGCAGCAGATATTCGGCCCCCCTGTCGTCGCGAGCGACCGCGTTGCGCCCGGCCTGCCCGACGTCGGCCAGCCGGGCAGCGAGGATCGTCCCGGCGCGAGTGACGCCCTCGAGCTCGATCCGCGCCTCGACGATCGCGCCGTCCTCGACTTGGCCCGCGCGGGTCTCGCCGATCCCGCGCTCGATCCACCATTCAGGCAATGGGGTAGCCCGCGGCCTTGAGCAGCAATCGGGTCTCGGCGAGCGGCAGCCCGACCACGTTCGAATAGCTTCCGGCGATGTGGCGCACGAACACCTCGCCATAGCCCTGGAGCGCATAGCCGCCGGCCTTGCCGAGCCACTCGCCGTGGCTTGCATAATGGTCGATCTCCTCGGCCGACAGGCGCTTCATCGCGATCATCGTCTCGACCAGCCGGGTCCGGGTCGGGCGGCCGGGCGCGGCCAGCGCGACCCCGGTCAGCACCCGGTGGCGGCGCCCGGACAGCAAGGCCATGCACGCGCGCAAGGTCGCTTCGTCCTCGGCCTTGGGCAGGATCCGGCGCCCGACCGCGACCACCGTGTCGGCGGCGAGCACCAGCGCATCGGGCTCGATGGCCGCGACCGCCTCGGCCTTCTCGATCGCCAGGCGCAGCGCATGGTCGCGCGGCCGCTCGCCCCTGGGGACGGTCTCGTCGACATCGGCGGGGACGACGGCGTCGGGGACGATGCCGATGCGGGCGAGCAGGTCGAGGCGGCGCGGGCTCGCCGAGGCGAGGACGAGTCTCATCCTCGTTGGCGCATGTTAGGGGTAGCCCGGCGGTCCCGCCCGGCCGGGCATGAAGCGATAGGTGATCCGGCCCTTGGTCAGGTCGTAGGGCGTCAGCTCGACCAGCACCTCGTCGCCGGTCAGCACCCGGATCCGGTTCTTGCGCATCTTGCCGGCGGTGTGGCCGAGGATTTCATGGCCGTTCTCGAGCTCGACGCGGAACATCGCGTTGGGCAGCAACTCGACCACCTTCCCGCGCATCTCGAGAAGTTCTTCCTTGGCCATTCACCCTCGCTGTCGTGATCTTGAAAAAGTCGCGGAGCCTTACCCTTGCGGGTGCGAAAAGAAAAGCGCGGCGCAAGCGCGTCTCAAACGGTCAATATGGTCGAACCGGTCGTCGCGCGCGCCTCGAGCGCCCGGTGCGCCTCGGCCGCGTCGGCGAGCGGAAAACGCTGCATGACCTCGATCCGCACCGCGCCCGAGCCGACCGCCTCGAACAGCTCGGCCGCGGACGCCTCGAGCTCGGCGCGGCTGGCGATGTAGTGGAACAGGGTCGGCCGGGTCAGGAACAGCGAGCCCTTCTGCTGCAGAAGGCCGGGCGAGAAGGGCTCGATCGGCCCCGACGACTGGCCGAAGCTGACCATCAGCCCGCGCGGCCGAAGGCAGTCGAGCGACTTGAGGAAGGTGTCGCGGCCGACCGAATCATAGACCACCGGCAGCCCGGCGCCGGCGGTGATGCTTTCGACCTCGGCGACGAAGTCCTGGCGCGTGTAGACGATCGGGTGCCGGCAGCCGTGCGCGCGGGCGAGCTCGGCCTTGTCGTCGGTCGACACCGTGCCGATGACGATCGCCCCCAGGGCCGCCGCCCACTGGCACAGGATGAGCCCGACCCCGCCGGCCGCCGCGTGGACCAGGACCATGTCGCCGGCCGCGACCGGATAGACAGAGCGCAGCAGCATCCGAGCGGTCATCCCCTGCAGCATCATCGCCGCGGCGAGGTCGAAGCCGAAGTCGTCGGGCAGCCGGACCAGCCGGTCGGCGTCGATCAGCCGCACCTCGGCATAGCCGCCGATCGGCCCGGCGTAGGCGACCCGGTCGCCGGGCTTCACATGCTGGACTCCCGGCCCGACGCTGTCGACCACTCCGGCGCCCTCGACCCCGGGCGTGAACGGCAGCGGCTGCGGGTAGAGGCCGGTGCGGTGATAGACGTCGATGAAGTTGAGCGCCGCGGCATGCTGGCGCAGGCGGGCCTGCCCGGGCCCGGGCTCGCCGACCTCGACCGGTTCCCAGCGCAGGACCTCGGGCCCGCCCGCCTCGTGGATCCGGATCGCGTGCGCCAGCGGGCGGGCCCTAGGCGCCGCCGCCGGCGAGCGCCGCGAGCAGCAGCAAGGCGACGATGTTGGTGATCTTGATCATCGGGTTGACGGCCGGGCCGGCGGTGTCCTTGTACGGGTCGCCGACGGTGTCGCCGGTGACCGCCGCCTTGTGCGCCTCCGACCCCTTGCCGCCGTAATTGCCGTCCTCGATATATTTCTTGGCATTGTCCCAGGCGCCGCCGCCGCTGGTCATCGAGATGGCGACGAACAGGCCCGAGACGATCACCCCGAGCAGCAGGGCGCCCAGCGCCGCGAAGCCCTGATCGCGGCCGGCGATCGCGGCAATGGCGAAGAAGACGACGATCGGGCTGAGGACGGGCAGCATCGACGGGACGATCATTTCCTTGATCGCGGCCTTGGTGACGAGGTCGACGGTCCGGGCGTAGTTGGGCCGCGAGGTGCCGTCCATGATGCCGGGGTTGGAGCGGAACTGCTCGCGCACGTCGAGCACGACGTTGCCGGCGGCCCGGCCGACCGCGGTCATGCCCAGCG
The DNA here is from genome assembly GCA_035764265.1 of Sphingomicrobium sp. GTDB lineage: Bacteria > Pseudomonadota > Alphaproteobacteria > Sphingomonadales > Sphingomonadaceae > Sphingomicrobium. The sequence continues at coordinate 374 of DASTZO010000169.1, read as the reverse complement.
CCCCGAACAGATAGGGCAGCAGGGCGCCGAGCAGCAGGCCGACGACGACGTACGGGTTGGACAGCGAGAAATCGATCCCGCCGGCGCCGACCCCGAGGTCGGTCGCATAATGCTCGAGGTCGGTCGTGTAGGCGCCGAACAGGACCAGCGCGCCAAGGGCGGCCGAGCCGATCGCATAGCCCTTGGTCACCGCCTTGGTGGTGTTGCCGACCGCGTCGAGGGCGTCGGTGCGGGTGCGGACTTCGTCCTCCATCCCCGACATTTCGGCGATCCCGCCGGCATTGTCGGTGACCGGCCCATAGGCGTCGAGCGCAACGACCATGCCGGCCATCGCCAGCATCGCCGTGGCGGCGAAGGCGATTCCGATCAGGCCC
>DASTZO010000168.1:0-2142 GCA_035764265.1 Sphingomicrobium sp. | reverse complement strand
GACGAGGGCGCACGTGCCGAGCTCCTTGCAGCCCTGGAGCGGCTCGCGGAGCGTCGTGAACAGGTAGTTCACCATGTAGAGCTTCAGCAGCCCGCGCATGCCGTAGTAGGAGAAGCGCTCCCACATCTCGGCGAAGAACAGCATGTAGAGGCCCTTGGGATGGCCGATCGCCTCGGGCTCGCGGCGGGAAGCGATCCAGGCTCCGCCGAGCAGGAACAAGGCGAATACGCCGAGGGTAATGACGACGATCCAGTCGCCTTCGTTCCACGAACCAACAGGCTTCAATCCGTTCACGCGCCTCTCCCCAGAGTGCCAAATCGTGGTGCCAAATCGTGCGTCAGGCGGCGCACCCTAGCGGGCGAAACGCCGTTGTGAAGCGCATTGTTGCAAACCGGCGACCCGCCTAGACGGGCGCACCATGCTCAACGACCGTTCCTCGATCCTGTCGCTGCTCGAAACCCGCCGCTCCGCCAAGCCGCGCGAGCTGGTCGGCCCGGCCCCCGGGCCCGCGGAGATGGAGCGCATCCTGACCATAGCCGCCCGGATCCCCGACCATGGCAAGCTGTCGCCGTGGCGCTTCGTCACCGTCGCCGACGACCAGCGCGACGCGCTTGCGGCGCTGCTCCACCGGGCGCTCGACAAGGAGGACCCGACGGCGACTCCCGCGCACCACGAGAAGGCCGAGCAGTTCGCGCATAACGCCGGGGCGCTGGTGGTGCTGGTCTCGGCTCCGGTCGAGGGCCACAAGATCCCGGTCTGGGAACAGACATTGTCGTGCGGAGCGGCGGGGATGAACCTGCTGCTCGCCGCCCATGCGCTCGGCTACGCCGGCGGTTGGGTGACCGGCTGGCAGGCCTATTCCGAGCATGTCCGGGCCGCCTTGTGCGAGCCCGGCGAACGCATCGCGGGCTTCATCTTCATCGGCCATCCCGGCGCCGAGCTGGTCGAGCGTCCCCGGCCGCCGCTGGACTCGGTGCGGCGGGCGTGGACGCCGCCGCAAGACCCTCTCGAACCTTGACCTTTTCCCGCGCTGCTGTATTATGACAGCATGACGCTCGGTTCGCAGCACGAAAAGCCCGTTTACGTCCGCCTGCGCGAGACGATCGCCGACGCGATCCTCGCCGGCCGCTACCGCGACGGCGACCCCCTGCCCTCGGTCCGGGCCTTCGCGGCCGAGCAGTCCGCCAACCCGCTGACCGTCGCCAAGGCCTACCAGGGTTTCCAGGACGAAGGGCTGATCACGGTCAGGCGCGGGGTCGGCATGTTCGTCGCCCCCGGGGCCAGCGCGCGCCTGCGCGAATCCGAGCGCAACCGCTTCGTCAAGGAAGAATGGCCGGCCGTGCGCGATCGCATGCGGCGGCTCGGCATCGACCCGGCCAGCCTGATCGCCCGGGAAACCGCCTAGCCCCCACGGTTGAAGGGCCCGCGCCGCGCCTGTAGCGGCAGGCCATGGCGGCCATCGACACGCGCATTGTCCCGTTCTCCGACGCGGCGGTCGCCGAGGCGGCGGGGCTGATCCGAAGCGGCCAGCCGGTCGCGGTGGCCACCGAGACCGTCTACGGCCTTGCCGCCGACGCCACCGACGCGGCCGCGGTGGCGCGGGTCTACGAGGCCAAGGGACGGCCGAGCTTCAACCCGCTGATCGTCCACGTTCCCGACCTCGCCGCCGCCCAGGCCATCGGCGAGTTCGGCCCGCAGGCGCTCGAGCTGGCCCGGCGGCACTGGCCGGGGCCGCTGACCCTCGTGGTTCCGCTCAGGCCCGGCGCCGGCATCGCCGCGCTGGTCACCGCCGGCCTCGACACCGTCGCGCTGCGCGTGCCCGCCCACCGGGCGATGCAGGCGCTGCTTCGGGCGGCCGGGCGGCCGCTCGCGGCCCCGTCGGCCAATTCCAGCGGCTCGATCAGCCCGACGCGCGCCGAGCATGTGCTCGGCAGCCTCGGCGGCCGGATCGCGCTGATTCTCGACGACGGCCCGTGCGAGCGGGGCATCGAATCGACCATCGTCGCGGCCACCGGGGGCCGGCTGCGCCTGCTGCGGCCCGGGCCGATCGCCGTCGACGCCCCCGCCGCGAGCGGCGAGGCGATCGAGGCGCCGGGGCAGATGCAAAGCCATTACGCGCCGTCGAAACCGCTTCGGCTCGAC
>DASTZO010000167.1:0-5862 GCA_035764265.1 Sphingomicrobium sp. | reverse complement strand
GAGCCATGTCGTCGAGCTGATCAACCTGTCGCACGGCGGCGCGATGGTCGCCGGCGACTTCAAGGCGAAGCTGTGGGACAAGGTCGGCCTGGTGCTCGGCGACGGCGGCGAGGCGGGCGAGATCGAGTGCGCGGTGCGCTGGATCCGCGACGGCCGCTACGGCCTCGAGTTCGCCCACGAAACCCATGTCGAGTGCGATTCCGAGACGCTCGACGAATTGCTCCGCCAGGTAATCCGCAACAGCTTCCCGGGCGTCGAGCTGAAGCCGCGGCCGGCGCCCCCCGAGCCGGCCGAGGAGCCCGAGCAGAAGCGCGGCGACGTCCGCCACCCCCTGATCTGGAACGGCATCCTCCACCACGACTACGACTGGGAGGTCGTTCGCCTGCGCAATATCTCGAGGCTCGGAGCACTGATCGAATGCCCGGCCAATCTGCCCGCCGGGGTCACCGTCTATCTCGACCTCGCCGAGGCGGGGCGCCTCGCCGCCAGCGTCAGCTGGTCGCGCGGCAACCAGGCCGGCCTCGCCTTCGCCGAGCCGTTCGACGTCCGAAGCCTGGCCAGGACCGCGCCCGACGTCGCCGCTCAGCAGGGCTACCGGCCGCCGTTCGACGAAGTCGGCCAGAGCGACCAGTCGCCGTGGGCGCCGCAATGGGGCCGGCTGTCGGTCGACGAGCTCGGCAAGAACCTCGGCGGCTGATCAGGCCGCGGCGCGGGCCTTTTCGGCGCGGGGCGACCCGTAGACGATGTAAAGCACGATCCCGAGCAGGTTCCAGATCAGGAAATAGGTCTGGGTCTGCACCGGCAGGCTCCAGAACAGATAGGCGCAGCCGAGGATCGCGCCGACCCCGACCAGCCACGGCCACGGCGTCGTGAACTTGCGCGGCATGTCGGGCGCTCGCCGCCGCATCGCCAGCATCGCCGCCGCCACCGCGATGAACGCGGTCAGCGTGCCGGCATTGGCCAAAGCGGCGATGTCAGCGAGCGGGAACAGGCCGGCGATGACCGCCACGACGATTCCGGTGAAGATGGTGATCCGCACCGGGGTTCCGCGGCTCGACACCCGCGCCAAATTGATCGGCAGGAGCCCGTCGCGGGCCATGGTGAAGAAGATCCGGCTCTGCCCGAAGAAGAAGGCGAGGATCACCGTCGGCAGCGCCACGACCGCCGAGACGCCGAGGATCTTCGCCGCCCAGCCCTGGCCGATCTCGCGCAGGATCAGCGCCAGCGGCTCGGGGCTGTCGGCGATGCGCGTGTAGCTGATCGCCCCGACCGCGACCGCGGCGACGGCCATGTAGATGATCACGCAGATGACCATCGAGCCGACGATGCCGATGCCGAGGTCGCGGTCGGGGTCCTTGGTTTCCTCGGCCGCGGTGGCGATCGCGTCGAAGCCGTAGAAGGCGAAGAAGATGATCGCCGCCGCGGCCATCACCCCGACCTCGGAGCCGGACGGCCCGCTGCGCGGGAAGCCGTAGGGCATGAACGGCGTGAAATTGTCGGCGTTGAACACCGGCAGGGCGACGGCGATGAACAGCGCCAGCGCGGCGAGCTTCACGGCCACCAGGAAGGCGTTGACGTTGGCGCTCTCGCGGGTCCCGTAGATCAGCAGCCCGGCGACGACGGCGATGATGAAGATCGCCGGCAGGTTGATCACTCCGCCAAGGGCCGGCCCCTGGACCAGCTCCGGCGGAAGGCCGGCGCCGATGCTGGCGAGGAAGCCGGCCGCATAGCCGGACCAGCCGACCGCGACCGCGCTCACCACCAGGCTGTATTCGAGGATCAGCGACCAGCCGACGATCCACGCGATCAGCTCGCCGAACACGATGTAGCTGTAGGTGTAGGCGCTGCCCGAGGCCGGGTACATGGTCGCCATCTCGGCGTAGGCGAGCGCCGCGAACGCGCAGATGATGCCGGCAATCGCGAAGCTCAGGATCACCGCCGGCCCGGCCTTGGCGGCGCCGACCCCGGTCAGGGTCAGGATCCCGGTGCCCACGATCGCCCCGACCCCGAGGGCGATCAGGTGCGGCCACGACAGCGACTGGTGGAGCCGCTGCTCCTCGGGCATTTCCTCGCGGGTGACGATCGCCTTGCGGACGTTCCAATTCTTCATCGCGCTCCCCCTGTTCGTTGGCCAAGCGTAGCGAAGCAATCCCGCGTGGCGCAACAGCGCTGCCCTAGTAATCTTTCGACACGCGCACGTTGGCGCTGGTCCGGCCGATGGTCGACACCGACGACAGCAGGGAGAGCCAGCGGGTCATCTGATATTCGACCCGGGTCGCGGAATAGCCCTGACCGTCCGTGACGACTTCGACGAACAGCTTGCGAGTAATGTATTTCCCCGCCGACAGCGCCGTCTTCTGCCCGGTCGCGACGTCGGCCGGGACGATCCGCAGCCGGTCGAGCCCGACCGCGCGCCGGACCGCGTTGATCGGGTCGAGGTTGCCCGAGCCCGATTGCAGCGCCGCGACCGCGGAGGCCAATTGCACCGCCTCGGGCGCCGACAGGTTGGTGATCGACGTCCCGAACAGGATCCGCGACAATAGCTCGTCCTGCGGCAGCGCGGGCGTGCTGGCGAAGGTGATCTCCGGCTTCAGGCCGGTGCCCCTGACGAGCACGCTGGCGTCGATCCCCTGCACCTGCGCCTCGGCGTGGATGTCGAGCAAGGGGTCGGGCGGGCTCTCGCCGCGGAAGCGGATCACCCCGCGGTCGAGGCGGAAGTTGCGGCCCGCGAACTCGTAATCGCCGCGGACCAAATCCGCGCGGCCGGTGAAGCGCGGCTCGTCGGCGGTCCCGCCGATGTCGAGCTCGGTCCGCCAGCGGCTGTCGATGCCGAGCCCGCGCACCTCGAGGTCGCGGCCGGCGACGTCCAGGTCCAGCCGCCACGGGTGAAGCTGGCGGACCTCGATCACGTCCTCGGGGTCGAGCCCGCGGTGCCGCACCTGGAGCTGGGGGACCGACGCGGCGGCGCTCGCGCGGCCGAGCTGGAAGCGGCCCTTGTCGAGCCGCAGCTGGCCCGAGATCAGTCCGCCTTCCGCGGTCGAGCGGATGCGCAGCGGCCCGGTGACCCGGGCGGCGATGTCGTCGCGGTTGAGGAGCAGCGCCTGGTTGGCGGTGAAATTCAGGTCGAGCAGGCTGCGCCCGCCCGAGAAGGTCACCCGGCCCGACCCGTCGATCGCTCCGCCGCCGCTGGTCCGGCCGGCGATCCGGGTGAACACCAGCTGCGGGCCGGAGAATCGCGCGTCGGAGGCGAGCTGGTCGATGACCATCCCGGTGACGGCGCTTTCGAGCCGCGCATTCTGCGTCCGGAGCGAGCCGCGGATCACCGGGTCGACCAGCCGGCCGCCGATGTCGGCGCCGATCGCGATCGGCCCCGACAGGTCGAACACCTCGGTCCCCGACAGCCGCCACAAGGTGTCGGCCGGGCCGGCGTAGCGAAGCTGGGCGAACAGCCGCGCGTCCAGCAATTCGGCGACCAGCGGGCCATGGCCGAGCGGCGCGAACCGCGCCTGGGCCCGGCCAATGGTCTTGCCGCCGCTCGCCGCCACCGCTCGAAGCGCCGCCTGGTCGCCGCCGACCACCGCGGCGATGCCGACGTCGATCGGCTGCGATGCGAGCACCAGCCCCGCCCGGCTGAGGCCGCGGATCCTCAGGTCCGCCCGGCCGCTGCGGTTGCCCTTCCACGCATAGTCGACCCGGCCGGTCGCCGAGCCTTCGAGGCCGAGCCCGGGCCAGGCGACGTCGAGGATCTGCAGCGGCATCGAGCGCAGCTGCGCGTGCAGCTCGGGCCGCGAGCCGCTGCGCCCCGACAGAGTGCCGCTGCCGCCGGCGAAGCTGAAGCTGGTCGGAGCCAGGCTCCTGCCGTCGCCCGAGCGGGTCAGAACCGCGGCCTGGCGGAGCACCAGCGGCCGCCGCTCGATCTGGCCGTGGCCGGTCAGCCGGATGCTGTCGGGAGTGACGTTGGCGAGCGTGGTGAAATCGAACGCGGCGCCGCGGCGGCCGGCGATCGCGGCCCGGACCTGGCCGCTGCCGTTGACCAGCCGCGCATTGGCGGTCAGCCGGCCGAGGCTGATCCCGCTCGCCTCGAAGCCGCGGGCGTCGATCACGCCGTCCAGGGTGGTCCGCTCTTCGGCGAGGATGACGGTGCCGTCGAGCCGGCCCGAGCGGACCGCGAATATGCCGGGGAAACGGGCTCCGCTGGCCCGGAGGTGCGCTTCGATCCGCTGGGCGTCGCCGGCCGGGGCGAAGGCGAGCTCGCCGGCAAGGTCGCCGGAGATCGCCAGGGTGCCGGTGAAGCCGCCGGGGTCGGAGCGCAGATTGCCGCTCGCCGTGCTTCCGCCGACGTCGAGCGCGGCGATGGCGACCGTCGCTCGGCCGCCGCTGGGCAGGAGGATCCGCCCGTTGCTTGTGAACGGGCCCAGGCGCGAGCCGCCGTTGGCCCGGTAATCGAACCCGGCCGCGGTCGGCTCGAGCAGCAGGCGCATGTTCGTGAGCCCCAGCGTCTCGTTGGGGCGATCGAGCAGCAATTCGACCCGCGGCCGCTCGATGCGCCCGTCGAGAGTCATGCGCAGCGCTCCATATTTCGACTGCCGGCCGCGCGCGACGATGTGAAAGGTGCCGTCGCGGTTGCGGCGGCCGGCGCCGCTCAGCCGGAGCGCGGGCGCGAACAGCTCGAGGTTGGTGAAATGGACGACGCCGTCGTTGCCGCGCTCGAGATTGGTCTCGATCCGCGGCAGGCCGCCGGCGATATCGCGGAAGAAGCTGTTGTCGAGCCGCCGAACCCAGGCCTTGCCGGTGCCGACGACTCGCGATCCCTTGCCGCCCGGCCCCGGCACCACCTTGAGGTCGGTGACGACGTCGACGATCCCGAGGCCCGAGATTGCGTAGCGGGTCAGGCCGCCGGAAATGAGGATTTCGAAGCGGCCGCTGACCAGATCGATCAGCAGCGCGACCTTGCCCTTCAGCTGGTTGCTGGTCAGCCGCAGCCCCTCGCCGCGGACGAACTTCGGGTTGATCGTCAAAATGCCCTCGAGCCGGGCGTTGGCGAGCATCCGCCCGGCGACGTCGCCGACGCCGGTGATCGCCCTCGCCGACAGCCGCAGCGGCACCCGCATCGGCCACGGAGTCAGCCGGCCGCGGCCCTCGGCACGGACATCGACGAAGCCGGTGTCGTCGAACTTCACCCCGGGCGAGGTCAGCCGGTACGCATAGTCGGCTCGGCCGAACGGCCCGTCGAGGGTCCATGCCATCCGCACGTTGCGGCCGGTCATGTTGGGGAACAGGGCGCTGGGCCGGAGCAGGTCGATGCCGACCCGAAGGCGCCGGTAGCGGTTGCCGCCGAGGTCGATCGCTCCGACGCTCACCGCCCGCAGCGCTCGCGAGGTCAGCGCCAGCTGCCCGTCGAGCACCCGGTCCTCGAGCCGGCCGTCGCCGCGCACCCGGACCACCGGCGCCGTCAGCCGCTGCAGCTTGCCCTTGAGGAATTGCGACGCGGCGATCTCGCCCGCGAGGCGGTAGCGCCCGGAGTCGGCGCCCAGCGCCAGCCGGGCGGCCGGTCGGCCGGAAAGGTCGAGCGCCGCCCGGCCGCGCCAGCGGCTCCAGCTGCCGTCACCGCCGACCGTCAGGTCGATCGAGCGCCGGGTGCCCGCCAGCGCCGGGAGCAAGCCGTTGGCTGGCGATTTGGCGCGCAGGTCGACGTCGAAGCGGTCGCGGTCCGGCTCCGCGTCGAGGCTCAGCGCGATCCGGTCGCCGCCGCCGTCGATGGCGACTCCAAGCTCGACCATCGCCCTGCCCGCACGTACGTCCGCACGCCCGCGCACGCGGCCGCTGCGCGCCTGCCCGGTGATCGCGGGCGCGAGCTCGAGC
>DASTZO010000166.1:0-11615 GCA_035764265.1 Sphingomicrobium sp. | reverse complement strand
TTGATCTCCTCGGCCAGGATCAGCGCTTCCTCGCCATCGCCGGTGCGCGTGACCGCATAGCCGGCGCGGTCGAAGTGGAACGTCACCAGCTCGGCCAGCGCCCGGTCGTCCTCGACCAGCAGCAGGCGCTTGGAGCCGTTCCGGCCCATCGTCAGCCGTTGCTCTCGTCGCGGGCGAGTTCGGCCATGTGCTGGCCGGTCGCCGCATAATAGACCATCTCGGCGATGTTGGTCGCATGGTCGCCGACCCGCTCGAGGTTCTTGGCGACGAACAGCAGGTGGGTCGCGTGGCCGATGTTGTGCGGGTTTTCCATCATGTGGGTGAGCAGGGTGCGGAAGATCGAATCGTAGAAATCGTCGACCGCATCGTCGCGCTGGCACACCTGGACCGCGACCTGGGCGTCGCGCTGGACGAACGCGTCGAGCACGTCGTGGACCATTCCGGTCGCGATCCGCGCCATCTCCGGAAGCAGCGACACCGGCTCGATCTTGGTCGAATTCTCGAGCAGCGGCACGCGCTTGGCGATGTTCTTGGCATAATCGCCGATGCGCTCGACGACGCCCGAGATCTTCAACGCCGCGACGACGTCGCGAAGGTCGCCCGCCATCGGCGCGCGCAGCGCGATCAGCTGCACCGCCCGACGCTCGGTCTCGACCTCGAGCGCGTCGAGCTTCTTGTCGTTCTCGACGACCTTGAGGGCGCCCTCGACGTCGCGCTGGATGAGGCAGCGCATCGCCTCGCCGATCGCATGCTCGGCCAGGCCCCCCATCTGGCTGATGAGCGCGCGCAGCCGGTCGATGTCCTGGTCGAACGCCTTGAGGGTGTGCCCGCTGGTCTGCTGTTGCATTGACTTCGCTCCGATCAGCCATAGCGGCCGGTGATGTAATCCTGGGTGCGCTGCTGCCGCGGATTGGTGAAAATCTCGCTGGTCTTGCCGTATTCGATCAGCTCGCCGAGGTGGAAGAAGGCGGTCCGCTGCGACACCCGCGCCGCCTGCTGCATGTTGTGGGTGACGATGGCGATCGCGTAGCGGCCGCGAAGCTCGTGGATCAGCTCCTCGATCTTGGCGGTGGCGATCGGGTCGAGCGCCGAGCACGGCTCGTCCATCAGGATCACTTCGGGGTCGACGGCGATCGCCCGGGCGATGCACAGCCGCTGCTGCTGGCCGCCGGACAGGGCGGTGCCGCTCTCGTTCAAACGGTCCTTGACCTCGTCCCACAGCCCGGCGCGCTTGAGCGATTTCTCGACGATCTGCTCGAGCTCCGCCTTCGAGCTGCCGAGGCCGTGGATGCGAGGGCCGTAGGCGACATTCTCGAAGATCGACTTGGGGAACGGGTTGGGCTTCTGGAACACCATTCCGACGCGGGCGCGCAGCTGCACCACGTCCATCGCCGAGCTGTGGATGTCCTCGCCGTCGAGCTCGATCCGCCCGGTCACGCGCGCGGTCGGAATGGTATCGTTCATCCGGTTGAGGCAGCGGAGGAAGGTCGACTTGCCGCAGCCCGACGGGCCGATGAAGGCGGTCACCCGGTCGTCGTGGATGTCGATCGAGACTTTGTTGAGCGCCTGCTTGTCGCCGTAGGACACGCTGACCTCGCGCGCCCGCATCTTGGGCGTGCTGCCGGCGTCGGGCTCGGCGACCGGGGCCCCGGCGGAAGCGACTGCGTTGGCGTCCTGCAGGGCGTCGGGCTCCGGGCCAAGACCGTCGTCGCGGGTCGCCGAAGGGCCTTCGCGGTTGGCGTCCGCGGCGATCGCCGCCGAGGGGCTCGGCACCGGTGTCGTCGACATGAGTGGCATTTTCTCTTTCATCGGCCTCACCAGCGGCGCTCGAAGCGGTTGCGTAGATAGATCGCCAGGCCGTTCATCAACAGCATGAACAGCAGCAGCACGATGATCGCCGCGCTGGTCTTCTCGACGAAGCCGCGGTCGACCTCGTCCGACCACAGGAAAATCTGAACCGGCAAAACGGTCGCCGGGTCGGTGATCCCGGTCGGCGGAGCGGCGATGAAGGCGCGCATGCCGATCATCAGCAGCGGCGCGGTTTCGCCCAGCGCTCGGGCCATGCCGATGATCGTCCCGGTCAGGATCCCCGGCAGCGCCAGCGGCAGCACGTGGTGGAACACGACCTGCATCTTCGACGCTCCGACCCCCAGCGCGGCGTCGCGGATCGACGGCGGCACCGACTTGATCGCGTTGCGGCCGGCGATGACGATCACCGGCATGGTCATCAGCGCCAGGGTCAGCCCGCCGACCAAGGGCGCCGAGCGCGGCAAATGCATGAAATTCAAAAACACGGCGAGGCCGAGCAAGCCGAAGATGATCGACGGCACCGCGGCGAGGTTGTTGATCGACACCTCGATCGCGTCGGTCCAGCGGTTGCGGGTCGCGAACTCCTCCAGATAGACGGCGGCGAGCACTCCGATCGGGAAAGCGAGCAGGATCGTCACGACGATGGTCAGGAAGCTGCCCTTGAGCGCTCCCCAGACTCCGACCGCGGACGGGTCGGTCGCGTCGGACTGGGTGAGGAAATCCATGTTGACGGTGCGGCGCAGCGAATCCTTCGCCTCGAGCCGGGCGACCAGGCGCTCGCTGGCCGGATCGCTGTCCTGCTTGGCGGCGATGTCGATCGCGCTCCCGACCGGCAGCCAGATCGTCGCCCGGCGGTTGAGCAGGTCCGGGTCGGCGATCAGCTGGCGGCCGAGCGAGCGCGCCGCGGCGCTTCCGAACAGCTCGGCCGCATCGTCGCCGTAGGCAGCGCCCGCCGACTGCATAAGCACGCTTTGCAGGTCGGCTCCGGCGACCGTGTCCTGGGCGTCCGGGCCCTTCAGCGCGGCGGGATCGAGAATCAGGTCCGAGCGCGGGAAATCGATCGTCACCGCGGCCTCGAAATGGGTAAAGCCGCTGAGGCCCTTCCACGCCATGGTGACCAGCAGGAAGGCGAGGAACGCCGCCGACAGAGCGACCGCGAACAGGCCGGCCAGCCGGAACCGGCGCTCGGCCGCGTAGCGCTTGCGCAGGCGCGCGTCGGCGGTCCGCCCGGGCAGCGTCTGGACCGGGCTACTCATAGGCCTCCCGATAGCGCCGGACGACTCCGAGAGCGATCAGGTTGAGGACCAGGGTGATCAGGAACAGCGCCAGCCCGAGCGCGAAGGCGGCGAGCGTCTTGGCGCTCTCGAACTCCTGGTCGCCGGTCAGCAGCTGGACGATCTGGGTGGTGACGGTGGTGACGCTGGCGAACGGGTTGGCGGTCAGATTGGCGGCCAGGCCCGCGGCCATCACCACGATCATCGTCTCGCCGATCGCCCGGCTGACCGCGAGCAGGATTCCGCCAACCACCCCCGGGAGCGCGGCCGGGAGCACCACCTTGCGGATGGTCTCGGACTTGGTCGCGCCCATCGCCAGCGACCCGTCGCGCATGGCTTGGGGCACCGCGGCGATCGAATCGTCGGACATCGAGCTGATGAACGGGATGATCATGATGCCCATCACGAGGCCCGCGGCGAGCGCGCTTTCGCTGCTCGCCGACGTGATTCCGAGCGACAGGCCGAGGTCGCGCACCGCCGGCGCCACCGTCAGCGCTGCGAAATAGCCGTAGACCACGGTCGGGACGCCGGCGAGGATCTCGAGCAGCGGCTTCATCCAGGCGCGCACCTGCGGGTGGGCGTATTGGGTCAGATAGATGGCGCTCATCAGGCCCAGCGGGATGGCGACGATCATGGCGATGATCGCGCCGATGAAGATCGTCCCCCAGAACAGCGGCACCGAGCCGAACGCGCCCGACGAGCCCGCCTGGTCGGCGCGAAGCGCGGTCTGCGGGCTCCACTGGGTGCCGAACAGGAACTCGCCCGGCGGCACCAGTTCGAAAAAGCGCAGGCTTTCGAACATCAGCGACAGGACGATGCCGAGAGTCGTCAGGATCGCGATCAGCGAGGCGGCGACCAGCACCGCCATCAGCCATCGCTCGACCCCCGTCCGGGCCCGGAACTGCGGCGAGGTGCGGCGCAGAGCGAACGCGGCGGCTGCGAGCGCGAGCAGGATCGCGACCGCTCCGCCGACCGTCGAATAGCGGCTCTGGGCCTCGGCAAAGCGCGGCACGAGGGTCGAGGATTCGGGGTTGAAGCCGGCCTCGCGGTCGCCGCGCGCCATCTCGCGCGCTTCGGCGAGGATGGTGTCGCGCTGCATGTCGAACTGGGGCAGCGCGCGGCCCTCGGGGCTCGCCAGAACCGCCTGGTCGACCAGGTTCGACTGCACCGGCGCCCACAGCGCCAGCAGCAACAGCGCCGGCAGCGCCGCCCACAGGGCCGCATAGGCGCCGTGATAGACGGGCAAGGAGTGCAGCCGGCCGCCGCCGGAAGCTCGGCGGGCGGTGCGCAGGCGGGTCGCCCGCGAATAGCCGAGCCATCCCGCCGCCGCGGCAACGGCGAGCACGGCGGCGAGCGCAATGGCGAGGCTCATTGCGGCGGCCGCCGTTCGCTTACTTCAGCGCCGCGGCGTCGAGCGGCTTGAGCGCGGTGGCTTGGCTGTTGGCCGCGTCCGCGTCGGCGCCGGCCAGCGGCACCAGGCCGATGCGCTGCAGCGGGCCGCCCTTGCCCCAGGCCTTGGCGTAAGCGGCGAGGAACGCGCGGATCGCCGGCTTGGCCTGCATGTGCTCGCCCTTGGCATAGATATAGACGATGCGCGCGCCCGGGTAGGACAGGCTGGTGATTGTCTCGGCGGTCGGAAGCGAGCCGTTGAGCTCCACCGCGCGCACCTTGTCGGCGTTCTCCTCGAGGAAGCTGTAGCCGAGCACTCCGAGCGCGGTCGGGTCGGTCGCGACCTTCTGGACGAGCAGATTGTCGTTCTCCCCGGCCTCGACGAAGGCGCCGTCCTCGCGGATCTTGGTGCAGGTTTCCTTGTGCTTGTCGGAATCGCTGTCCTTGAGCGCCTTCATCGCCGGATCGGTGTTGCAGCCTTTCTCGAGGAACAGCTCCGCGAGGCTGTCGCGGGTGCCGGAGGTCGGCGGCGGGCCGAGCACGCGAATCTTGACCGCCGGAAGCGCCGGGTTGACATCCTTCCAGGTTTGCGCGGTCTGCGGCTTGCCGAACGGGGTCGCGGCGAGCGCCGCGTAAAGGTCACGCAGGGTCAGCTTCATCGGTCGCGCCTGGGCCGATTCGATCACCGCCAGGCCGTCGATCCCGACCGGCACCTCGATGACTTGCTTGACGCCGTTCTTCTGGCAGTCCTCGAGCTCGCTCGCCTTGATCCGCCGCGACGCGTTGGTGAGGTCGGGGAAATCGGCGCCGACGCCCGAGCAGAACAGCTTCAGGCCCGCGCCGGTGCCGGTCGACTCGACGATCACGCTGGTGCCGCGGTTGGCGCGCTGGAATTCCTCGGCGACCGCCCGGGTGAACGGATAGACGGTCGAGGAGCCGACGATCTTGAGCTGCTGGCCGGAGCCGCCGCCGGAAGTGTTGCTGCCGCATGCCGCGAGCAGCGCCGCAGCGGCGATCAAAGGCAGGGTCCTGGTCATGTTCGCTCCATGGTCGAAAGGCTTGTCGAGCGCCGCCTTAGCCGCCGCATCTGACGGCTGCGTGACAGTCGTGTTACACTTTTGTGACAGCGCTGACTCCTCACGGCGCCACCGGCAGGCGGATCATGACCTCGGTCCCTTCGCCGAGCGTGCTGCGGATGTCGAGCGTTCCGCGATGGCGCTCGACGATGTGCTTGACGATCGCCAGGCCGAGCCCGGTGCCGCCCGATTCGCGGCTGCGCGCCGCGTCGACTCGGTAGAAGCGCTCGGTCACCCGGCGCAAATGCTCGCGCGGGATTCCCGGACCGTTGTCGCCGACCGTCAGCCGGACGAAGCCGTCGTCGCCGGCCGCCGCGACTCGGACCGCGCAGCCGCCGCGCTCGCACCCGTAGCGAATCGCGTTGCTCAGCAGATTGTCGAGCAATTGCAGCAGCTGGGCGCGGTCGCCGAGGACCGGCGGCAGCTTGTCCTCGACGTCGAGCGCAACCTGGCACTGGTCGGCGCCGGCGATCCGGCCGGCGTTCTCGACCGCGCTCGCCGCCACCTCGCCGATCGCAACCCGCTCGGACGGGGTGACGAATCGGCCCGCCTCGATCCGCGACAGGCTCATCAAATCCTCGATGATCCGGAGCATGCGCTCGGCTTCGGTGCGGATGGTCGAGCCGAACGTCACCCGGACCTCGGGCTCGAGGTCGCCCTGGTCGGCGAGCGTTTCCGAATAGCCCAGGATCGTCGCCAGCGGGGTGCGCAGCTCGTGGCTGGCGTTGGCGACGAAATCGACGCGCATCTTCTCGGCCGCGATTGCCGCCGACCGGTCGATCAGGCGGACGAGCAGCGAGCGGCCGTCGATCTTGCGGATGGACAGGGTCCACGGCCGGCCGAACTGGCCGATGCCGGTAATGTCGACGTCGCCCGGCTCGCCCGGGAGGATATGCTCGAGCGCCTGGGGATGGCGGATCGCGAGGCGGACGTCATTGCCTTCGATGGCGCCGCCGAGAAGCCTGCGCGCGGCCTCGTTGGCGAACCGGATGACGCCGCCCTCGAGCACCATCGCCGGCTCGTCGAGCGCTTCGAGGAAGGGTCGCATGCCCGCGTTCGCCATGGTCACGCCTTTAGGCCGGTCGATCGCCCGCGGCCATCCGGGCCGGCGCGGCCGACGCAAAACCCCCTCGTCCAGGCGAACGAGGGGGCGCCTTTTGCGTCGGGGAGGGACGAAAAGGCTTAGAAGTCGACCTGAGCGCGCACCGCAGCCATATCGACGCCATAGTCGCGGTCGCCGTCGGCGGCGACCGCCGCGTCGGTGTAAACCAGATGCGCGTAATTGAGGCCGAACAGGAGATAGTCGGTGGGCTTCCAGTTGAGCGAAGCCTGGTAGGCGTTCTGCTTGCCGCCGAGGATCCCGGCGTCGATCAAGTCGAGATAATCCCAGCGCAGGTTAATGCCGAGCGAGCCCCAGCCGCCGTCGCTGAACGGCTTCTTGACCTTGACGCGGTCGAACTTGCCGCCCTTGTAGCCGCGGCTTTCGCCGGTCAGGAAATAGCCGCCTTCGACATAGGCGCCGAAGAAGCCGGGGTCGGAAAAGCCGTCGCGGCCGACCTTTTGCCAATAGGCTTCGCTGGCCAAATGGAAGGGCCCGAAGATGCCGGCCGCCTCCAGCCCGTAGCCGGTCTCGGTTTCGGCGCCGGTGATGTTGCCGGTGTCGACGAAGCGGATGTCGGTCGTGTGAACCGCGGGGCGCTGGCGGTAGCGGACGCTGGTCGCGGCGTCGTTGATGTCGCGATAATGCGCCGAGCCGCCGAAGTGCAGCTGGTTGGAGCCCATCTTGGGAGCGAAGACCAGGCGGGCGTCGACGCCGCGGCTGTTGTTGTCGTCGCCGACCGAGTTCAGGTCGCTGATGCTGTCGGTGAACGCTCCTGCCTGGGCGATAAAGTCGCCCTTGGCGTATTGGACCGAGGCCCCCACCCGCCGCTCGAAGCCGAAGGCATCGGTGAAGGCCGCGCGCTCGATGAACGAGCTGTGGAGCGAGCTGGTCAGCTCGTCGAGCGACTGGAAATTGTTGTGATGGCCGACGATGAACTCGAGCGGGCCCTTGCTGTACGACAGGAAGGCGTCGGCGAACTCCACGTCCCCGGCCGCGAAATCGAGCTCGAACTTGTAGCCGAAGCCGCCCGGGACGGTGCCTTCAACTCCCAGGCGGGCGCGGCGCACCTCATTGGAGAAGCCCAGGCCGGCATTGTCGAAGCCGTCCGGGGAGCCGACCGTCGCGAAGTCGTACATCAGCCGCCCGCGCGGCTTGAACGACCAGCCGGCCTCCTTGTCGATCAGCTGCGGAGCGCCTTTCCACGACGGCGTGGTCGCCGCCATCTGCGCCTTGATTCCCTCGAGCGCCTCCTGGAGCGCCTCGACCTGCGCCTCGAGCAGCTCGATCTTGGCCTGGGCGTCGTCGGTCGGGGTCGCCGCCGCGATCGCCGCGTCGGCCGTCGCGTCCGACGGATCGGGCTCGGTCGGCTCGGGCTGTTGCTGAGCGGCCGGCAGCTCCTGCGCTGCCGCGGGCGCGGACAAACTCGCTGCGGTCCCGCACAGCAGCGCGGCGATGAAGGTCTTGCGGATCATTCCAGTCTTTCCTTTCCCCGAGCGCCCGCCGCGGCGGGCGGCGCTCCCCGATTCAATGCGTTGCGACGGCGCGAGCTATTTGATGCTGGCGAGGTTGAGCGGCACCAGGTTGCGGGCCGCGACCTGGCTTCGAGCGCGCACGTTGGGCGGAGCGGCGATCAGGCCGTGCCGGACCAGATAGCCCTTGGGGCCCATCGCGCTTTCCTTGGTATATTCGGCGACGAACGCCCCGATTGCCGGGATCGCCTTGGCGTGCGCGTTCTTGACGTAGATATAGAGCGGCCGGGCGCCCGGATATTTGAAGCTGCTGATCGTCTGGTAATTGGGCTGGACGCCGTTGATCGCGATGCCTTTCAGGCGGCTCACGTTCTCCTCGAGGAAGCTGTAGCCGAAGAAGCCGACCGTATTGGGGTTGGCGGCGAGCTTCTGGACGATGAGATTGTCGTTCTCGCCGGCCTCGATATAGGCGCCGTCCGAGCGGATCCCGGTGCACACCGCCTTGAACCTGGCTTCGTCCGACTTCTTCAGCGCCGCCATGCCGGGATTGGCCTCGCACGGCGGGGTCAGGATCAGCTCGTGCAGCGAATCGCGGGTGCCGCTGGTGGTCGGCGGGCCGTAGACCCGGATCGGGATCGCCGGCAGCCTGGAGTTGACGTCCTTCCAGGTCTTGGCCTTGTTCGGCTTGCCGAACGGGGTCTTGGCGATGGCGAGGTAGATGTCGCGCTGGGTGAGCGAGTTGAGGGCGCTCGACTTGGCGGTGGCGGCGGCGAGCCCGTCGACCCCGATCTGGATCTCGGTGACCTGCTTGACCCCGTTGGCCGCGCACAGCTTGGCCTCGGACGCCTTGATCCGCCGCGACGCGTTCGACACGTCGGGGAAACGCGCCCCGACTCCGGCGCAGAACAGCTTGAAGCCCGCCCCGGTGCCGGTCGATTCGATGATCGGCGTGCCGAGCTTCGGGTTGGCCCGGGCGACTCGCTCGGCGACCGCCTTGGAGAAGGGATAGACGGTCGAGGAGCCGACCGCCCGCATCGAGCGGGCCTCGGCGATTCCGGGCATCGAAACCGCGGCCAGAAGCGCCGCCGCGCAAGTGAATTTGATCTGGTTCATCACGAGTCCCCTTGGTCCGGCCCATCGCCGTCCACGACTCGGAATTAGGACCCCAAAGCTACGCGCGAATGACTCGGCTATGACATTCCCGTGACAGCGGCAGCCGTCGGCTAGCGCCGTGCGAACGGCAGGCGGAAGCGCAGCCGGCCGAGCAGGCCGCGGCGGGCGATCGGCTCGAAATATTCGCCCGGCCGCTCGGGATCGAGCGCCTCGCGCCCGGCGATCTCCGCCTCGAGCGCGTTCGGCTGGTCGACCTTGAGCGGCACCAGCGTCCGGCCGCTTCCGCACAGCTCCTCGACCGTTCGGATTAGCGACCCGGACGCAGAGAGCCGGTCTTGCACATCGTCCGGCGGCACCCCCAGATGCTCGGCGAGCAGGTCGCACAGGATCGCGCCGATCTTCGACGACACACCCGCATTCGCCGCCCGGCCGCAGTCGATCAGCAGGTCGCACTCGCTGTCGAGGCCCATCGAGCGGTTGTTGAGATTGGCCGAGCCGACGCGCAGCAGCTCGCCGTCGACGATCCCGATCTTCGAGTGGACGTAGATGTCGCAGCCGCCTTCGGTGACCGGAGTGTAGACCCGCAGCCGGTTGTGGCGGTCGGCTTTCCACAGCTCCTGGAGGAGCCTGGCCCGGGCTGGGCCCATTACCTCCTCCTCGATCCACCCTTCGGCGCTCTTCGGGTTGACGATGACGAACTCGGGCCCCTCGGCTTCCTGCAGCCGCTTGGCGATCGCTTCGCCGACGACGCGCGAGGCGAAGAACTGGTTCTCGAAATAGATGTAGCGGCGGGCCCGCGCGATCATGTCGGCGTACAGCGCCTCGATCTCGCGGACCTCGGCCACGCCCTCATGCTCGGCGCGGGTGCGCGCGATGGCCACCTCGGCGCCCTCGAACTGCGGCTCGAGCCCGTCGGGCCACGGGTCGCCGTCGGCGCTCGGGGCGGCGATCGGCTTTCCGCCGGCGGTCTTCCAGCGCTCGCGGGCGAGCTCGCCGAGGGCCTGCGCCGCAGCCCCGTCGACCGCCATCGTCGCGTCGTGCCAGGGCTTGTAGTGCCGGCCGGTGGTCGGGCGCTCGCGCCTCGTGTCGCCGTCGCGATGCTCGCGCGTGTCCCAACGGGTCGCGGTCATGTCGATGCCGCCGCAAAAGGCGAGCCGGTCGTCGATCACGACGATCTTCTGGTGGTGGCTGGCGCCGGCCGGATGGGCGCCGTCGAGCTTGAACTCGATCTGCGGGGTGCGCGCCCAGTTGACCAGCCGGAGCACGGTCGTGCCGCGGGCGAGCAGTTTGGTCGCGCCCCAGTCCCATCTCAGGATATGCACCTTGACCTGCGGCCGGTGCCTGGCGAGCCAGGAGATGAACGCGCCGAGCGTCGCCGGCGCCTCGTCGCGGCAATCATGGTCGAGCAGGATTCGAGTGTCGAAGTCCCAGCCGATCAGCAGGATCTGCTCTTGCGCCGCGAGCATCGCGTTGCGCGCGTGGTGGAAATAATCGCACGCGTCGACGATCAGCGCGGCCCGGTCCGCCCGCTCGATCCGCCAGCAATTGCGGCCCGGATCAAGCACCAGGGATCATCGTCGGTACGCGCACCCGGGCGGCCATACCGTGGTCCGCCGCGAACGCCAATTTCCGGAACCGGCCGACTTGCATTACCGTCCGCCGATCAATGGCCCGCACCAAATCCGCCGCGTCCGCTCCGCCGGCGATCGCCGCCTGGCTGGTGCACGCGTTCACCGCCAGCGGGGCGGTGCTGGCGCTGCTCGCGCTGCTGGCGATCGAGCAGCAGCGCTGGACCCTGGCCCTGGCGTGGCTGGCGCTGTCGGGGGTCGTCGACGGCGTCGACGGCTCGCTCGCGCGCTGGGCGCGGGTCAAGGAGCGGGCGCCCAGTATCGACGGCGACACGCTCGACCTGGTGATCGATTATTTGACCTATGTGTTCGTCCCGGCGCTGTTCATCTGGCGGGCGGAGCTGGTGCCGCCCGGCCTTGCGCCGTGGCTCGCGGCCGCGATCCTGGTTTCCTCGCTCTACGTCTTCGCGCGCACCGACATGAAGACCGACGACGGCTATTTCCGCGGCTTCCCGGCGCTGTGGAGCGTGGTCGCCTTCTACCTGTTCGTCCTCCAGCCCGGAGCCGGGATCGGCGCCGCGGTCGTGCTGCTGCTGGTCGCCATGACCTTCGCCCCGATCCACTTCGTCCACCCGTTCCGGGTCCGCGACTATGGCAAATGGCTGCCGGCGGTGGCGATCGCCTGGATCGCGGCGACCTGCGCCCTGCTGTGGCCCGGCTGGAGCGACACGGCGCGAACCGGAATCGCAACCGCCTCCGTCGCCACCGCCGCGGCCTTGGTCGGAATGGGCCTGCTGCGCAGCCTGCGGGGCGGC
>DASTZO010000165.1:0-3455 GCA_035764265.1 Sphingomicrobium sp. | reverse complement strand
ATGCAAGCTCAATAATCGGGAGAAACATGATGAAAAAATCAATTCTGGCCATTGTCCTGGCGAGTTCGGTCTCGCTCGGCGCATGCGCCACCAACGACCGCATGGCGGGTGACGTCGCGGAAGGCGCGGCGTACGGCGCTGCCGGCGGAGCCGCGATCGGCGCGGTTGTCCCCGGCGTCAGCATGATCGAGGGCGCGGCGGTTGGCGCCGCGATCGGCGGCCTTGCGAATGCCGTCTGGGCCGATCGCAACAACGACGGCTATGTCGACGGTTATGTCCAGAACGGGCAATATTATGCCGGCACCCCGCAGGGCTATGACCCGACCCTTCGCCGCGTCGCCACCGGCGCGCTCGGCGGCGCTGCCCTCGGAGCGGCCGCGGGTGCGGTGATCCCGGGCCTCAGCGTCCTCGAAGGCGCGGTGATCGGCGCCGCCGTCGGCGGTGTCGCCGGAGCGATCTGGGCCGACCGCGATAATGACGGCCGGGTCGACGGCTATGTCTACAACGGCCAATATTATGCCGGCGCACCGACCACCACCGCTCCGGCGCCGACCTATTCGGCTCCGATGCGCAGCGGTGAGCGCGGGTAATCGGTCGTTGAAGTGATCAGTATGCGTATCAAGCGCGCCGGACCTCGTCCGGCGCGCATTTTTTCACAAACCTGCGGTGTCGCGGCGGCCGTGATGCTGGCCGCGGCGCCGCTTCCTTCCTTCGCCGCGACCGCGGCGACCGCCGCCGGGACGGCGCAGCCCGCCGGCTTCTCCGACAGCCGCGGCGGGGTCGCCGAATTCTACCGCGCTCGAGACGGGCGCCCGTTGTGGCTGGCGCCCGAATCCGGAGCGGCGGCGCAGCTGATGCTCGGCCTGCTCAACAGCGCGTCCATCGACGGGCTCGACCCCGATCGTTTTCCCGTGCGGAGGATCGCCGACGCCTTGCGCGCCGCCCGCAACGGCGACCGCCGCGCGATCGGCCGCGCCGAGTCGATGCTGAGCCAGGCGTTCGTCGCCTACGCGCGCGAGCTTCGGCAGGCCCCGAACATCGGCATCGTCTATGTCGACCGAGAGCTGGTTCCGGCTGCTCCTTCCGCGCGCTACCTTCTCGAAAGCGCCGCGGCGGCGTCCTCGCTCGAGAATTTCGTCGACACGATGGGCTGGATGAACCCGGTTTACGGGCAGCTTCGCCGAGCCGTGATGAGCCGCTCCTATGCCAACGACCTGCAGAGGCGGACCCTGCTTCTCAACCTGGAGCGCGCGCGGGCGCTTCCGGCGGGCAATCTGCGCCACGTCGTGGTCAACGCGGCGGCCCAGCGGCTGTACATGTACGAGGATGGCCATCTGGTCGACTCGATGCGGGTCGTGGTCGGCAAGCCCAAGCACGCGACGCCGATGATGAACGCGTTCATCCGCGCCGCCGCCCTCAACCCCTATTGGAACGTGCCGCCCGACCTCGCCGCCGAGCGGATCGCGCCCAATGTCGTCGAGCAGGGCGTCCGATATCTCAACGCCCACGGATACCAGCTGCTGTCGGACTGGAGCGACAATCCGGCCATCGTCGATCCCGCCACCATCGACTGGAAAGCGGTCGCGGCCGGCCGGATCGAGGTCAGGATCCGCCAGCTTCCGGGACCCCAGAACGCCCTGGGGAAGATGAAGTTCGTGTTCCCCAACGCCCAGGGCATTTTCCTCCACGACACTCCGGAACGGCAGCTTCTGAGCGAGGCGTCGCGCCTGTACAGCGGCGGCTGCATCCGCCTCGAGGACGCGCCCCGCTTCGGCCGCTGGCTGTTCGGCCGCGACCTCAGGAAACAGGGCGACGCACCCGAGCAGATCGTTCCCATCCCGACCCTGGTCCCGCTCTACGTCACCTACCTGACCGCCGTTCCGAGCGGCGCGTCGATCGCTTATTTCGATGACGTCTACGGGCGCGACGCGGCGCGGCTTGCAGCCGTCGGGGCGGGGCATTACGCGAGCCGTTGACCATCGCGGGCACCGGCTCCATATGACGAGCATCGGAGAAAAAGTGACCACTTTGCGTAACTTAGGCGCCGCCAGGCGATCGACACCCGGTTTCGGGAAAGCCGCCCGAATCGCGGCTCTGCTGCCGCTGGCCGCGGCGACCCTGTCGATCGCCCATTCCGCTCCGGCCGCGGCCCAGCGCGATCCGGCGCCGCGCGCCGTCCCGGGGATCGGCAACGACATCGCCGCATTCTATCGATCGCGCGGCGGCGCTCCATTGTGGTTCTCGCCGACCGCGGGCCCCGCGCCCCACCAGTTGCTGCAGCTGCTAAGCACGGCCGCGGCCGACAACATGAACCCCAACCGCTACCGGGTGAGGCAGCTCGCCAAGGCGGTCCAGGCCGCCGCCACCCGCCGCAATCCGGCCGCGGTGCAGCGGGCCGAAGTGATGCTGAGCGAGGCGTTCGTGACCTATGCGCGCGACCTAAGGCGCGACCCCAACGTCGGCATCATCTACGTCGACCCCGAGCTTCGGCCGGTCCCGCCGTCGCCGCGGTCCCTGCTCGACCAGGCGGCGGCCTCCGGCTCGATTTCGAAATATATCGAGCGGATGGGCTGGATGAGCCCGGTCTATGCCCAGCTTCGCCGGGCGCTCGCCGCGCGCATGTACCGCAGCGAGCTCGAGCGCCAGCTGCTGGTGGTCAATCTCGAGCGGGCGCGCGCGCTGCCCTCGGGCAACCATCGCTATGCGGTGGTCAATCCGGCCGCCCAGCGGCTGTACATGTACGAGGACGGCCAGGTGGTGGACATGATGCGGGTCATCGCCGGCAAGCCCGCGCCGCCGATCGCTCAGACCCCGATGATGAGCGCCCTGATCCGCTTCGTGGTCCTCAACCCCTACTGGAACGCGCCGCCGGACATTACCGCCCAGAAGCTCGCGCCCAACGTCCTCAAGCAGGGACGCAGCTATCTGAAGGCCAAGGGCTATCAGGTGATGTCCGACTGGACGGACGGCGCCAGGGTGCTCGATCCGGGCACCGTCGACTGGAAGGCCGTCGTCGCCGGGCGCGTCCCGATTCGCCTGCGCCAGCTGCCCGGCCCCGCCAATTCGATGGGCCGGATGAAGTTCATGTTCCCCAACGAGCAGGGGATCTGGCTCCACGACACGCCCCAAAAGGAGTTGCTCGACGAGGCCGCCCGCTTGCAGAGCAACGGCTGCGTGAGGCTGCAGGACGCGCCGCGGTTCGCGCGCTGGCTGTTCGGCCGGCCGCTCAAGGCGCAGGGCACCAAGCCCGAGCAGTCCGTGCCGCTGCCGGTCCCGGTGCCGGTGTACATCACCTATCTGACGGCCGTCCCGAGCGGCTCTTCGATCGTCTATTTCGACGACGTCTACGGGCTCGACCGGCGCGACCGCCGCCTGGCCAGCCGCTAGTCGAAAGGCCCGCGATCCTTCAGTAATTGGGCCGCCAGGTCGGGGTGTAGGACATGTCCTGGGCGATC
>DASTZO010000164.1:0-3798 GCA_035764265.1 Sphingomicrobium sp. | reverse complement strand
CCCAGATCGAGCTGGCGATGCACACCGGCAACACCGCCGGGCTGGTGATCCCGGCGCACACCATCAAGGGCGAGGCGCGCCAGTTCGGGGCCGAGCCACTGGCCGCGGTCGCCGAATTGATCGAGAGCACCGCCCGGCTGTGCATCGAGACCCAGCGCTTCCCCGACGAGCTGGTCAAGGACGTGGTCGAACTGAAGCGGCTGTTCCAGACGACCGTCGAGCAGTTCGACAAGGCGACCAACCCGCTGCTGACCCGGGCGCCGCAGGGCGCGTTCGGGCGCAAGGCCACCAACCAAAATTTCGGACGGCTTTAGGCCCCGGCGGCAGCCGGCGCTGTCGCAAGCCGCTTGCGGAACGGCTGCACCTGCCAGCGGGAGAGGCTCCGCCACAGCCATTCGAGCGGGCCGTATTGGAAGCGGTCGAGCCACGGCTTCGACCAGGCGAGCATCGCCAGCCACATGCCGATCACCACCGGCCACAGCTCGACCCGGCTGACGCTGCCGAACCAGCCGAGCCCCCAGCCGTAGAACAGGCCGGTCATCAGGATCGACGTGCCGAGATAATTGCTGAACGCGGCCCGGCCGGTGGCGGCGATGCGGTCGACCAGCCGGCCGCCGCGGCGCGTGGCGAGGATGATCAGCGCCGCGTAGGCGACGACCATCATCGGCCGGAACGGCACCGTCGCCGCGAACGAATACGTGAAAATCCCTGGAACCGAGAAATCGTCGGCAAACAGCAGCCCGGCAAGCACGACATAGACGGGGATCGCGGCCGCGAGCGCGGTCAGCGCGACACGGCGGTAGCGGGCATTGTCCCACGCGCCGGTCAGGAAGCCGCTCTTCAGCGCCGCCATCCCGAACAGCATGTAGGCAAGCGTCTCCCAGCCGAACAGGAAGGTGAAGAACAGCGGCATCACGGCCTTTTCGGTGAGCTGGTACTCGGCGATCCCCGACCACGGGCCGAGGTAGAGCGCCATTTCCTCGCGCAGCAGAGCCGCGCTGGGGATGGCGATGTCGCGGCTGAATTCGGCCCATTGCTCGACAATTTCGGGCCCGGCGTTGCCGGCGGCGACCGCGGCGCTCAGCGAATGGGCGTAGGCGGCCATGGAGCTCATCACCATCAGCTGGACGGTCACCAGGACGATGCCCCAGCGGACCAGCGCCCGCGGCTCCAGCCGGCGGAACAGCCAGGCGGCCATTCCGATCAGCGCGTAACCGATCAGAATGTCGCCGAACCAGATGAAGTAATAATGGATCATCCCGAACAGCAGCAGCCACCACTGGCGGGCGAAGGTCACGCGCCTGGCCGAATCGCCGCATTTCTCGGCGAGCTGGATGACCAGCAGCATCGAGGCCCCGAACAGGAACGAGAACAGTCCGCGCATCTTGCCGTCGACGAAGACGAAGCTGAACGCCCACGAGGCGAGATCGGCGGCGCTCTCGGTGCCGTAGGCGAGCGGGTTGATATAGGCCTGCGGCGGCATGGCGAAGGCGACGATGTTCATCGCCAATATGCCCATCACCGCGACCCCGCGGACAATGTCGAGGGTCAGGATGCGCTGGGCGATGGTGGTTGCGGTCAATTCAGCCCCCGGAGCCCAGTTAAATCCAGCTTGCAATCCGGTCGAGCGGCTTTTTCCTGAGCGCATGAGCGGGCACCGTGGCGTCGGGCGCGGGGCGGCCGGTGACGATCACCATCACCGGCTTTTCGTTCGGCGGCCGGCCGCACAGGCGATTGAGGAAGCGCATCGGGTTGGGAGTGTGCGTGAGGGTCGCGAGGCCGGCCTCGTGCAGCGCCAGCAACAGGAAGCCGCAGGCGATGCCGACGCTCTCGGTCACATAATAGTTCTGACGGTCGTCGCCGGGTTCGATACCGCCACGGCGCTGGCCGAAAACGACGATCGACCACGGCGCGGTCTCCAGATACGGCTTGTCGGCATCGGTGCCGAGCCGCGCCAGCGCTTCGAGCCACTCGGCACCGGCCTTGCCGGCATAGAAGGCCTGCTCTTCCTTTTCGGCCGCATCGCGGATCGCGCGTTTGGCGTCGGGTGATGAAACCACGGCGAAGTGCCAAGGCTGGTGATTGGCTCCCGATGGCGCCGTCCCGGCGGCGAGGATCGCCTGCTCGATGACCGCGCGGGGAACCGGCTCGGAGGAAAAGAAGCGGCAGGTGCGGCGGCTCGCGATCCGTTCATGGAAGGCGCGTGCGCGGGCGATCATTTCCTCGGGCGGCAGTGCGGGGGGCCCCGGCCACGCAATCGGCTTGTAAGCGGCGTCGGTCATGGCATGGCTTGTGCACGCAACCCGGGCGTGGCGCTATTCCTTCGCCGGCTCCGACTGCAGCTGGATGTAATTGGGAAGGCCCATCGCCGCGATCAGCTCGAACTGCTGCTCGAGCGTGTCGACATGCTCCTCCTCGTTCTCGAGGATCTCGGAGAACAGGTCGCGGCTGACATAGTCCTTGACCTTTTCGCAATGCCCGACGGCGCCGCGCAACTGGGTCAGCGCCTCCAGTTCGAGCTCGAGGTCGGCGCGCAGGATCTCCTCGACATTCTCGCCGATCCGCAGCCGGCCGAGCATCTGGAAGTTGGGCAGGCCGTCCAGGAACAGGATTCGCTCGGCGAGCCGGTCGGCGTGCTTCATCTCGTCGATCGATTCGGAGCGCTCGAACTCGGCGAGGCGCTTGACCCCGGCATTGTCGAGCAGCCGGTAGTGCAGCCAATACTGGTTGGTCGCGGTCAGCTCGTTCTTGAGCGCTTCGTTCAAGAGCTCGATGACCTTGGGGTCGCCCTTCATTGCACGCCTCCCCTTGTACGGCACTCGTGGGCGCGGGCTTACTCTTGCCGGCGCCGCATGGGAAGCTTTAAAATCGGCGGAAATCTGCGGAAAATCTGCGACTGATAGTCAGTCGCAATCGCGGGTTCAGGCGGCGACCACCCGAAGCCTCGGGCGCTTGCCGCGCTCCTGCTCGATCAGCTCCTGCGCATAATCGAGGCAGCAGCCGCAATGCGGCTCGCAGCCGAGGTGCGCGTAAGCCTTGTCCGGCGAGGTCGCGCCGGCGCGCGCCGCCTGCCGGACCTCGTCCTCGGTGATGGCATTGCAAACGCAGACGATCATGGGCGCTGATATACTGCTAATGCGACCCATTCGCAATAGAAAGGAGCTGCTTATGCGAGGACGCCCTCGGCGCCCATCAGATTGGGAAAGAAGCCCTCGTGCGCGGCGCAGAGGTCGGCGAGGGCCACGCGCCACTCGGGGCCCTGGTCGAGCCGCCCGATGATCGACTCGCCGCCGGTCACTCCAATGGGGGCCGCAAAGCGGTCGGCGCGCCCGGCCCGGGCGAGGATTGCGTCCGGGTCGCGGGTCGTTACGACATACCGGCCCTGGTCTTCGCCGAACGCCATGGCCGCCGTGGGGCAGCCGTCGACCGCCGCCGCGATCCGGGCGCCGAGCCCGCCCGCCAGCGCCATTTCGGCGACCGCGACCGCCAGCCCGCCGTCCGACACGTCGTGGACGGCGGTCACCAGCCCAGCGGAAACGAGCGCGCGCACGAACTCGCCGTTGGCCCGCTCCTCGATCAAATCGGCGGGCGGCGGCGGACCGTCGCGGCGGGCGTGGATTTCGCTTAACCAGAGCGACTGGCCGAGGTGGCCCACGGTGCCGCCGATCACGAGGATCGTCTCGCCCTCGGCCTTGAACCCGATCGTCGCGCTTTTCTCCCAGTCCTCCAGCAGGCCGACGCCGCCGATCGCGGGGGTCGGGAGGATGGCCTGGCTGGTGCCGTCGTCGAGCTTGGTCT
>DASTZO010000163.1:0-3217 GCA_035764265.1 Sphingomicrobium sp. | reverse complement strand
CCTCGTGGCCGGCAAAGCCGCGGTTGATGCGCCTGCCCTGGATGCCGCCGCGCGCCTGGTACGGATAATCGCCGACGCTCCGGTACGGGCATTGGCCGGTGCCCTCGCACTCGGCGAAATAGAGCACGTCGGCGGTGTGGTTGGCGATGATGTCCATGTAGACCTTCATGCCGCGCGCGTGCGCCGCGTCGACGAAGGCCTTGAAGTCGGTGTTGGTGCCGAAATGCGGGTCGACCTGGGTGAAGTCGGTCACCCAATAGCCGTGGTAGCCGGCGCTTTCGTTGCCGGGCGGGCCCTGCACCGGCTTGTTCTTGAAGATCGGCGCCAGCCAGATCGCCGTCGCCCCGAGCCGCTGGATATAGCCGAGCCGCCGGGTCAGGCCCTTGAGGTCGCCGCCGTGGAAGAAGCCCTTGTGGGTGGGATCGAAGCCGGTCTGCAGCCGCCCCCCCGGAAACCCGCCGAGGTCGTTGCCCGGGTCGCCGTTCTCGAACCGGTCGGGAAGCAGGAAATAGATCACCTCGTCCTGCGGCAGGCGGGCGCGGTAATCGGGCTGGGCAGCGGCGGGCGCGGCGGCGCCAGCGAGCATGGCCGCGCCGAACAGCCATAACGGCAATCTTCCAGTCATGCCGGCACCTCCGTTGCAATCGCCTGCGCGTCCTGCGTCCCGGCCAACCGTTCGAGATAGTCGCGGTGGCCGGGCATCCTCGCCACCTTGGCCGCGATCAGCTCGCGGATCGACGCGAGATATTGGTCGACATTGTCGTCGCCGGGCGCGTCGGCGAGCGGGTGGTAGCTGCGCGGCAGGATGTTCTGCCCGACCATCACCTGCAGCCAGGCGACCTCGGTGAACAGTTCCTCGTTGAAGCGGAAGATGCGGCCGTGCGAGCGGAACGTCTCGACCTTCTCGACCAGCGTGTCCGGGATCTCCATCTCGCGGCAGCGCTTCCAGAACGGCTCGCTGCGCCCGTTCGCCCAATAATGCAGGATCAGGAAGTCGCGGATCTTCTCATATTCGAACGCCAGCTTCGAATTGTAGGCGGCGACGTCGGCCGGGTCGATGCCGTCACGCGGAAGCAGGTCGACCAGGTGCTTGATGCCCGACTGGACGAGATGGATGCTGGTCGACTCCAGCGGCTCGAGGAAGCCGCTCGCGAGGCCCAGCGCGACGACGTTGCCGCGCCAGAAATCCTGCCGCCGCCCGGCGGTGAACCTGAGCGGGCGCGGCTCGCCGAGCGCCTTGCCGTCGAGATTCGCCATCAGCGTCTTGGCCGCCGCCTCGTCGCTGACGAAATCCGAGCAATAGACGTAGCCGTTGCCGATCCGGTGCTGGAGCGGGATCCGCCACTGCCAGCCGGCTTCGCGGGCGGTCGCGCGCGTGACCGGCGTCAGCGGCTCGACCGATTCGCACGGCACCGCCAGGGCCCGGTCGCACGGCAGCCATTGCGACCAGTCGACGTAAGCGCTGCCCATCGTCTCGCCGATCAGAAGCGCCCGGAAGCCCGAGCAATCGATGAACAAATCGCCTTCGATCCGGCGGCCGTCCTCGAGCTCGACGTGAGTGACATGGCCGCTGCCGCCGTCCCTGCCGACGCTCGTGATCCGCCCCTCATGCCGCTTGACGCCCCATTTCTCGGCATGGGTGCGCAGGTGCGCCCCATAGAGGCTGGCGTCGAAATGGTAGGCGTAGGTTGCGGCTCCGATCGGGGTGCGCGGCAGCGGGTCCTTGCGCATGAAGACGTTGCTCGCCGCGGCCATCGCCGACAGGCTGTATTCGGAAAGGCCGGACCGGTCGCCGCGCGCGCGCGCCTGGAGCCAATAATGGTGGAACGGGATCAGCCCCAGGTCCCGCCCGACCAGCCCGAAGGCGTGGATGTAGCGCTCGTCGGGCGCTCCCCAGCCGACGAATTCGATGCCGAGCTTGAAGCTGCCCTTGGTGGCGCGGATGAACTCGGCCTCGTCGAGCCCGACGACGCCGTTGAACAGCAGGATCTGCGGGATCGTCGCCTCGCCGACTCCGACGGTTCTGATCTGCTCGGATTCGACGAGCTCGATCGGCCATTGCTCGCCGATGATCCGGCCGAGCGCGGCGGCGGCCATCCATCCGGCCGAGCCGCCCCCGACGATGACGATTTTCATCGGCCTACTTCTTCATTCGCGACGGCGGCCGGGCAGCCCCGAACCGCCGCCATCGTGTCAGAACTTATAGGTGATGCCGGCCTGATAGCGGCGCCCATAGGTCTGATAGTCGATCACCTCGAAAGGAGCTCCGGGGTTGATCGTTGCGAACGGCTCGTCGGTAAGGTTCGATGCCTGCGCGAAGACCGAGAGCCCCTTGAACATGCTTCCGGCGCCAATTCCGGCCCCGAGATCGTAGCCGATCTGCGCATCGACCAGAGTCTCGCCTTGCGCCCGGCGGCGTACCCGGTTGCCGCCGAAGCCGGAGAATTCGCCGACGAAGGTCGAGCGGTAGCGCGCGCTGACCCGTGCCCCGAAGCCCCATTTCTCGAAGAACAGGGTGCCGTTGGCGACATGGCGCGAATAGCCCGGAATGTCGCCGTAGCTCTCGCTGGGCGACGGCCGGACCCGGCTCTTGGTGTACCCATAGCCGCCGGTCACTCCGAAGCCGTCGAGAACCGGGATGAACTCCCCGAACGGCAGCGTGCCGGCAATCTCGAACCCGTAGATCTTCCCGCCCTTGGCGTTGACCGGCTGGGTAATGAAGCCGGGAATGCCTGATGGGATGGTGCCGCCGGGCGCGATCACGTCGTCGAGCGGCAGGCCGGTATAGTCGTACGGCACTTCCTGCTCGTAGATGAAGTTCTTCAGCTGCTTGTAGAACAGCTGCGCCGCCAGATAGCCGCGGTTGCCGAAATATTTCTCGACCGTGAGGTCGACGGCATTGGCCCGGTACGGGCGAAGCTCGGGATTGCCGCCGCCGCCGCGGATGGTCGGGTTGGTCGGGTCGGTCGTCCGGTCGACGCCATAGCCGAACGCCACCCGCATCTGGTCGAGGCGCGGCCGCTGCATCTGCCGCGCCAGAGCGAAGCGGACGACCAGATCGGCGGGCGTGCGCAGCGACAGGTTGAGGTTGGGAAGCACGTCCCAATATTCGTCGCCCAGCGTCGCCCGGTCGAAAATGTTGCCGGTGATGACCGCGCCGGTCGACTCCTGTTCGGTCCGCACGGCCTGGACGCCGAGGTTTCCGGTCAGCCGCGAC
>DASTZO010000162.1:0-5843 GCA_035764265.1 Sphingomicrobium sp. | reverse complement strand
ACGCGATCACGCGCGCGTTGGAGTGCGACTTTTGCGACTTTCCGCGCGGCCGGAGGAGGCGCCCCAGCCGCCTTCCGACCCTTTCCCTGTCGCAAAACCGCCTTATTAGAGTCCCACATCGGTAATGCCGCCCGGGCAGCGGCATTGCTCAAGGACATTTCGTGACTGCAGAGACCATGGCTAAGGGTATTTGGAACCGATCGCACTACCTTGACCGGATGACGCTCAAGGAGCTGTGGGTCGCTTATTTCCAGTATCCGGCGATCATCGCCTACCTCGCGCTGGCGCTGGTGTCGGCCGGCGTGTGGGCGCTCTATCCGGCGACCCCGCTGCAGACCCTGGCCGCGGCCGGGGCGACGGTGCTCGCTTATCCTTTGGTGTGGTATTCGCTGCACCGCTGGGTGCTGCACTCGACCTGGATGTTCAAGGTGCCGGCGCTGGCCCGGACCTGGAAGCGGATCCATTACGACCATCACCAGGACCCCAACCACCTCGAGGTGCTGTTCGGGGCGCTGCACACGACCTTGCCGACCATCGCCCTCGTCACTTTGCCGATCGGCTATGCGATCGGCGGCACCGGCGGCGCCGCGGCGGCGTTCGCGGCGGGGCTTCTGACGACCTGCGTCTACGAGTTCGTCCACTGCATCCAGCACCTCGCCTACAAGCCCAAGTGGGCGCTGGTCGCCGAGATGAAGAAGCGCCACATGGCCCACCATTTCCACGACGAAACCGGCAATTTCGGCATCACCAACTATTTCTGGGACCGGGTGATGGGCACCTTCTACGACCGCCGCGAGCGGCCCGAGAAGAGCCCCAACGTGTTCAACCTCGGCTACACGCCCGAGGTGGCGGAGCGCTATCCGTGGGTCGCCCGGCTGTCGGGCGGAGTCGCGACCGGCCACCCGCGCAAGCGCGCTTCGCGCGGCTAAGCCCAATATGCCGGCTGACGTGCTCGTCCGGCCGGTCGCTTGCCGGGCCGACCGGAGGGCGTTCGTCGACCTTCCCTGGGCGGTCTACAAGGACGATCCGGCCTGGGTGCCGCCGCTGAAAAGCGAAGTCCACGCTTTGATCGACCCCGGCAAGAACCCGTGGTTCGGCCATGCCCGCGCGCAGCTGTGGCTGGCGACACGCGGCGGCCGGCCCGTCGGCCGGATCAGCGCCCAGGTCGACGAGCTGGTCGAGGCCCACATGGGCGCCGGCACCGGCCAGTGGGGCATGTTCGAGGCGCTCGACGGGGAGGCCGCGGCGGCGCTGATCGCGATCGCCGAGGACTGGCTGAGCGTGGCGGGCATGGACCGGGCGCTCGGGCCGATCAGCCTGTCGATCTGGGACGAGCCGGGGCTCGAGATCCACGGCTTCGAGCAGCCGCCGACGGCGATGATGGGCCACCACCGCCCCGAGTATCGCGGCTGGATCGAGGCGGCGGGCTACGCCAAGGCCAGGGACCTCTTGACCTACGAGGTCGGGATCGCCGGCTGGTCCGACCCGCTCGCCGACCGGCTGGTCGCGGCGGGCGAGAAGAACCCGCGCATCCGGATCCGCACCGTCGACAAGAAACGCTTCGACAGCGAGGCGCGGATCATCCTCAACCTGCTCAACGACGCCTGGTCGGGCAATTGGGGCTTCGTCCCGCTGACCGAGGCGGAGATCGCCTATGCGGGCAAGAAGCTGAAGCCGATCATCTTCGAGGATCTGGTCCGCATCGCCGAGCTGGCTACCGGGCCGGAGCCCGGCGCAGGCTTCGAGGCCGTGGCGTTCATGATCACCATTCCCGACGTCAACGAGCTGATCGCCGATCTCGATGGCCGGCTGTTCCCGCTGGGCTGGGCAAGGCTGCTGTGGCGGCTCAGGAAGCCGCGGACGCGGCGGGTGCGGGTGCCGCTGATGGGGGTCGCCTCGAAGCTCCACAACAGCCGCCTCGCGACCCAGCTCGCCTTCATGCTGATCGAGCACACGCGCCGCGCCGCGGTCGCCCAATTCGGCGCCACGAAGGGCGAGTTCGGCTGGATCCTCGAGGACAATAAGGGGATGGTGTCCATCGCCCAGCTGCCCGGCGCGAGGGTCAACCACATCTACCGGATCTTCGAAAAAGCGCTCTAGTCGGCCAGCTCGACCCAGGTCGGCGCGTGGTCGCTCGCTTTCTCCTGCACCCGCGCCCATTTGTCGACGCCCGCGCCGCGCAGCCGGTCGGCGGCTTCGGGCGAGCACAGCAGATGGTCGATCCGGAAGCCCGCGTCGCGCTGCCAGCAGCCGGCGGTATAGTCCCAGAAGGTGTAGAGCCGCTCCTCGTCCGGGTGCAGCGCCCGGAGCGCGTCGATCCAGCCCTGGTGGACGATTCGGCGGTAGGCGGCGCGAGTCTCGGGCTGCAGCAGCGCGTCGTGCTGCGTCGCCTTGACCGAGAAGACGTCGCGGTCCTCGGGAACCACGTTCCAGTCGCCGGCGAGGACCACCGGCCGCTCGTCGGCGAGCAGCTCCTGTGCGTGGCTTCCGAGCCGCTCCATCCAGCGGAGCTTATAGTCGAACTTCTCGGTCCCGACCGGATTGCCGTTGGGCAGGTAGAGCGAGGCGACGACGAAGTCGCCGACCTCGGCCTCGATGTAGCGGCTGTGGCTGTCGTCCGGGTCGCCGGGAAGGCCGGTTCGGCGCAGCTTCGGAGTGTCGCCGCGGGCGAGGATCGCGACCCCGTTGAACCCCTTCTGCCCGTGCCACACGGCCCCGTAGCCGGCGGCCTCGATGTCGGCGATGGGCAGC
This sequence comes from Sphingomicrobium sp., assembly GCA_035764265.1. Classification (GTDB taxonomy): domain Bacteria; phylum Pseudomonadota; class Alphaproteobacteria; order Sphingomonadales; family Sphingomonadaceae; genus Sphingomicrobium. The sequence goes on along the minus strand of DASTZO010000162.1, from coordinate 3,092 downwards.
GATTCGTCGGCGCACTTCAGTTCCTGGAGGCAGGCGATTTCGGGCCTTTCGCGCTCGAGCCACTCGAGCAGCCGCGGCAGGCGCGCTCGGATGCCGTTCAAGTTGAAGGTCGCGAGCCTCACTTCACACGGAGAAGCTCGAGCCGCAGCCGCAGCCCGAGGCGGCGTTCGGGTTGGTCACCCTGAACGCGGCGCCGCCCAAATCCTCGACGAAGTCGACCGCCGAGCCGCGCACCAGGTCGAGGCTGGTCGGGTCGACGACCAGCTGGACCCCGCCGGTCTCGGCGATCGTGTCGCCGGCCTCCGCAGCCTCGGCGAGCTCGAACTTGTAGGTGAAGCCGGCGCAGCCGCCGCCGTCGACCGCGAGTCGCAGGATCGCCGGCTTCGACTGGCGCCGGGCGATCGCCGCGACGCGCCTCGCGGCGTTCTCGGTCAGAATGATGTCGGCCTCGCTCACGCAAGCGAGATAGGGTGGGGGTGGGTCCGCAGCAACCCTAGCGGCGCGGGCCGCCGCTCGGTCCGCCCAAGGCGACGGTGTCCATCGGCGCCGTGTTCGCCTTGCGCTGCATCGCGACCAGATAGTCGGTCGACTTCATGAACGGGACCGGGTTCACCGGGCGTCCGTCGATCCGCACTTCGTAGTGGAGGTGGCTGCCGGTCGAGCGGCCGGTCGAGCCCATGCGGCCGATCAGCTCGCCGCGCTTGACGCGCTGGCCGGGGTAGACGCTCATCTTGGACAGATGGCCGTAGCGGGTCTCGATCCCGCGGCCGTGGTCAATCTTGACCAGATTGCCGTAGCCGCCGCTGTTGTAGCCGGCGTCGGTGATGACCCCGTCGGCGGTCGCGTAGATCGCGGTTCCGACCGGTCCGGCGAGGTCGATCCCGGCGTGCATCGCGGCGCGGCCCTGGAACGGGTCGGAGCGGACCCCATAGCCGCTGGTGAAGGCGCCGGTCTTGACCGGCTTGTCGGACGGGACCGCGATCGCTCCGTCCTGGAGCGTGTCGAGCTTCTTCCAGTTGGTGAACAATTGCTTGAACGTCGGGTCGGCCTTGCCGACCGCCTCGAACGGTCCGCCGACGGAGGCGACGCGCGACGGGGCGACGCCGAGCTTCCTCAATTCCGCGGCGGTAGTCTGGTAGCGGGCGTCAAGGGCGCGGGCGATCAGCGCGGCCTGCGCCAGCTGGGCATGCTCGACGCGGGCGAGCGGCCCGTTGTCGGTCGCGCGTCCGCCGGCGGCCGCGGCGGCGAGCGTCGCCTCGTCGATCTGCTGGCCGGTGACGATCGCCTCGATCAGCGCCTGGCGCTGCTCGATCTTGCGGGCCCGGGCCTCGGTCGCGTCGCTGAGCGACAGCGCCTGCGGGCCCGACGTGACCATGCGCGCGGCCGCATATCCGGACCAGGCGACGAGCGCCATCAGAACGAGGAAGAAGACAGCCTGGACAGGGGCGGAGAGGCGGAAGCGGCGGAGCTTGGTGCCGTCATGGACGAAGAGATCGCGATCGCGGAAAAATGCTGTGTTCGTGGCCAGAACCTGCGCCATGGTTTTTTCGCTCCAAATCCCTCGCGTCCGCGCAAATGCGCGTTCGTTCGTCCACCGAATAAGGAGCTCCCCAGCCCCGCTGCCGCCACGTGGATTTGCCCACCGCGTGATGACGAGGGAAACCTGACCCGGCTTGGTTAATGATTTCAACCTTATGTTCCGGTGAGCGGGATGAACCGCGTGGTCGCTGCGATGAACCGTTGTTACCGGGCCACAATGAGCGGATTCTTACCCGAAAATCGGCTTTTCCGCGGTGGCCGGGAGCGTGATTCTTTCACGCCTGGGCGCTTGTCATTCGCTCCCCGTGCCGTAGAGCGGCGGCGGGCCACGCCGTCCCAACGCGGCGCGTGCTCTCTGTGAGGAGAGTGTCTTGGTTAATTTTCCCGCCGCTGGCGCCGCCGTGCGCCGGCCCAAACCCAACCAGCTTCCGGCGCGTCCCTTCTTTTCCTCGGGGCCCTGCGCCAAGCCTCCCGGCTGGTCGGCGGCGCGGCTGGATACAGGCTCGCTCGGCCGCTCGCACCGCTCGGCGCCCGGCAAGGCGCGGCTGAGCCAGGCGATCGAGCGCACCCACGCGCTGCTCGGCCTGCCCGCCGACTACCGGCTGGGGATCGTGCCGGCGTCCGACACCGGCGCGATGGAGCTGGCCCTGTGGTCGCTGCTCGGCCCGCGGCCGGTGACGATGCTCGCCTGGGAGAGCTTCGGCGCGGGTTGGGTCACGGACGTGGTCAAGCAACTGGCTCTCGAGGCCGAGGTGCGGACCGCCGAATACGGGCAGCTTCCGGACCTCGGCGGGATCGATCCGGCGAGCGACGTGGTCTTCACCTGGAACGGCACCACCAGCGGGGTTCGGGTCCCCGACGCCGAGTGGATCTCGGCGAACCGCAGCGGCCTCTCGATCTGCGACGCGACCTCGGCCGCCTTCGCCCAGCACATCGACTGGGCCAGGATCGATGTCGGCACCTTCAGCTGGCAAAAGGCGCTCGGCGGCGAGGGCGGCCACGGAATGCTGGTGCTCAGCCCGCGCGCGGTCGAGCGATTGACCAGCGGGCCGGCCCCGCGGCCGCTGCCGAAGATCTTCCGGCTGACCAAAGGTGGTCAACTCATCGACGGCATTTTCAAGGGCGAGACGATCAATACGCCCTCGATGCTTTGCGTCGAGGACTGGCTGTTCGCGCTCGACTGGGCGGAAGGCGTCGGCGGCCTGTCCGCGCTGATCCCGCGCGCCGACTCAAACGCCGCGGCGCTCGACCGCTGGGTGCAGGGCGCGGACTGGATCGAGCACCTCGCCGTATCGCCCGCGATCCGCTCGAACACCTCGGTGTGCCTGCAATTCGCCGACCGCTCCGACCCGCAGGCGAACGCCGCCCGCCAGAAGGCGATCGTCAAATTGCTCGAGCAGGAGGGCGCGGCGTTCGACGTCGGCGCCTATCGCGACGCCCCGGCGGGCCTTCGCATCTGGTGCGGAGCGACGGTCGAAACGGCCGACATCGAGGCGCTGGGCCCGTGGCTCGACTGGGCATGGGAAGAGACGGGTCGCTGAATGGCCAAACGC
>DASTZO010000161.1:0-2147 GCA_035764265.1 Sphingomicrobium sp. | reverse complement strand
TGTCGAAGTCCATGCCGCCATCTTGCCCGCCCGGGCGGCCGTGGAAACCGGCCGCTTCGAGGGCGTGCCGATGCGGGACAGGTCGACGGCGGCTCCAATGTCCGCTTTGGGTGGAAAGCGGACGTTAGGGCCTAACCTCTTGGCCAGCCGCATATCGCGGCAGGTCGGCGGCAGCTTGTTCTAACGCCGTCTTGATTTCCGTCAGGCTAAAGCACCTGTCCCACAGTTCCGTCGCCAACGTGTTGATTGCCTGTGCAAGCACGGGATTATCGGGCCAAGGGTTCGTGTCGTTCAACTCTCGCATTGCTATGCCGAACCGATAGCTCGCATCGTATAGCCGTGTCTGCCACTCGTCCCGAGCGGCTTGGTCTGGTTGGTCTGTCATGTCGGCTACGGTAACAGTTGGCTGAATGTCCGCAATGGGTCGAAAGCGGACATTGGCGCTATGCAAGCGCGAGGCTAGCGCCGTGCGTCCGCCTCGGCGCAGGCGAGGGCATCGACGCGGTCGTTCTCGGGGTGACCGCTGTGGCCCTTGACCCAGTGCCACTCGATCCGGTGCCGGGCGACCGCGTCGAGCAGCTGCTGCCACAGCTCCGCGTTCTTGACCGGTTTCCTGTCCGAGGTGCGCCAGCCGTTGCGCTGCCAGCCGTGTATCCAGCGGGTGATCCCCTCGCGCACGTAATTGCTGTCGGTGGTGAGCTTCACCCGGCATGGCCGCTTCAAGGCGTTCAGCCCCTCGATCGCCGCCTTGAGCTCCATCCGGTTGTTGGTCGTCAGCGGCTCGCCGCCCGACAGCTCGCGCTCGCGCGCGCCTGCACGAATCAAGGCCGCCCAGCCGCCGGGCCCGGGATTGCCGCGGCACGCCCCGTCGGTGAACATCTCGACCTCGGGCAGGTCCCCCGGGATGGTCAGGCGACCAGCTCCCGCGGAAGCTTGAAGCTCAGCCGCTCGGGCGAGTGGTCGGCTTCCTCCTCGGTGACGTCGAAGCGGGCGCGGAGCGCGTCGACCACTTCGCGGACCAGCAGCTCGGGCGCCGAAGCGCCGGCGGTCACCCCGAGCGTGTGCGGCCGGCCGAGCCACTCCCAGTCGATGTCGCTCGCGCGCTCGATCAGCCGCGCCGGGACCCCGATCCGCTCGGCGACCTCGGCGAGGCGCAGCGAATTGCTGCTGTTGGGAGCCCCGATCACCAGCATCTTGTCGCACGACGGCGCGATCGCCTTGACCGCCGCCTGGCGGTTCGAGGTCGCGTAGCAGATGTCCTCGCTGCGCGGCGCCTGGATCGCGGGGAAGCGCGCCTTCAAGGCGTCGACGATCGCCGCCGTGTCGTCGACCGACAGGGTCGTCTGGGTCAGGAAGGCGAGGGTCGCCGGGTCGGCCACGGCGACGTTTTGCGCGTCCTCGACGGTCTCGACGAGGGTCATCGAGCCCTCGGGGACCTGGCCGAAGGTGCCGATCACCTCGGGGTGGCCGGAATGGCCGATGAACAATATGTGGCGCCCGTCGGCGATCAGCCGCTCGGCCTGGCGGTGGACCTTGGAGACCAAGGGGCAGGTGGCGTCGACATAATGGAGGCCGCGCTCGCCGGCCGCGGCGGGGACCGACTTGGGCACCCCGTGGGCGGAGAACACCACCGGCCGGTCGTCGGGGACTTCGTCCAGCTCGTCGACGAACACCGCCCCCAGCTCGCGCAGCCGGTCGACGACGAAGCGGTTGTGGACGATCTCGTGGCGCACGTAGACCGGCGCCCCGAACCGCTCGAGCGCCAGCTCGACGATCTGGATCGCCCGGTCGACGCCGGCGCAAAAGCCTCTCGGAGCGGCGATCAGAACATGCAGCGGGGGAAGGGCCATGGCCATCGCCGGCCATGTAAGGCATCGCTTGCAGCGTTGAAAGGCGCTTCCTATGAAGCGGGCCCAACCGCCGTCCCGCCGTTCGAAGGAATCCTAGTGAAGCTCCGCCTCGTCTCGCTGCTGGTCCTGTCGCTGCTGTCCGCCTGCTCGCGAAAGGGCAATGTCGAGGAAGGCGGCGTGTTCATCACCCGAAGCGCCTGCCCGCTGCTCGGGATTCCCGCCGCGACCGGCGACGTCACTTTGTTCAACCCGCCGGGCAGCCGCGACGCCTCGGCGATCGACGTCACCGCGACCATC
>DASTZO010000160.1:0-3339 GCA_035764265.1 Sphingomicrobium sp. | reverse complement strand
CGCCGACGTCACCAACGGCGCCCGGCTCGAAACCTACGTGATCCCCGCCCCGCGCGGCGGCGGGACGATCACCATCAACGGCGCCGCCGCCCACCTCGTGCACGCCGGCGACCTGGTGATCATCATGAGCTATGCCGTGGTCGACGACTCCGAAGCGAAGCGGATGAAGCCGCTCGTCGTCCATGTCGACGCGGCCAACCGGGCGATCAAGCTCGGCAATGACCCGGCCGAGCCGGCCCCGGGCCAGGCCGGCCAGAAAAGGGCCGTGCCGCTCGGTTAATCCTCCCCGGTACGGGAAAGAATCATTCCGCCGCCATCGCCTCGAATTCCCGGGCGGCGAGATATTTCTCGGCGTCGAGCGCGGCCATGCAGCCGGTTCCCGCCGCCGTCACCGCCTGGCGGTAGATCTTGTCCATCACGTCGCCGCACGCGAACACGCCCTCGACGCTGGTCCGCGTCGAGCCGTCCTGGACGCGGATGTAGCCGTCCTCGTCGAGGTCGAGCTGGCCGGCGAACAGCTCGGTCGCCGGGGTGTGGCCGATGGCGACGAACGCGCCCTCGACGTCGATCCGGCTGACCGCGCCCGAGCGCGTGTCGCGGATGTCGAGGCCGATCAAGGCCTCGGGGTCGCCGCCGCCGATGAACTCGGCGACCTCGTGGTTCCAGATGACCTTGATCGCCGGGTTGGCGAACAGCCGGTCCTGCAGGATCTTCTCGGCGCGCAGCGAATCGCGGCGGTGGATCAGCGTGACGTCATGGCTGTGGTTGGTCAGGTACATCGCTTCCTCGACCGCGGTGTTGCCGCCGCCGATCACCGCGACCTTCTTGCCGCGGTAGAAGAAGCCGTCGCAGGTCGCGCAGGCCGACGCCCCGCGCCCCTTCATATGCTCCTCGGACGGAAGGCCGAGCCACTTCGCCTGGGCGCCGGTCGCGATCACCAGCGTGTCGGCCGAATAAGCGGTGCCGCCGTCGCCGGTCAGCCGGAACGGGCGGCGCGACAGGTCGACCGCGGTGATATGGTCCCACACCACCTTGGTCCCGACATGCTCGGCCTGGGCCTGCATCTCCTCCATCAGCCATGGGCCCTGGATGACGTCGCGGAAGCCCGGGTAATTCTCGACGTCGGTGGTGGTGGTCAGCTGGCCGCCCGGCTGGATTCCCTGGATGAGGATCGGGGCGAGCCCGGCCCGCGCCGCATAGATGGCGGCGGTGAGGCCGGCGGGCCCGGAGCCGAGGATCGCGACGCGGGTGGAGACGGTGTTGGTCATGCCGGGCCGATGTAGATGCGCCATTCAGGCGCCGCAATGGCCGAAAAAGGACGGGCCGCCGCGGCACTCGGCGGCTCCGTCCCGGGTGCGGTTCAGCCGGCCGCGGGTAAGGCCACGTTGACGTCCCGAACGACCTTCCAGCTGCCGTCCTGCTGTTTCTTGTACACCGTGAGATTGTACCGGTCGGACGTCTCGACCGCCTTGGTCGTCGAATTGGTGAAGGTGGTCTGGTACTTCACCTCGCCGTAAGCCAGGTCGCCGTCCGAGGAGACTTCGGTCGTCTCTGCGCCTGGAACATATTTACTCGCCGGATCGGCGACATATCCCTCATAGTCCGTCATGATCGAATCGATGCCCTCGAAGGGCTTTTGACCGGGAAGGATCATCACCGCGTCGCTGGCATAGTGCGCCCTGATCGCGTCGAGCTTCTTGGCCGCGATGTCCGCGTTGAAGGCGGCAAAGGCCTGCTTGACCGCCTGGGCATCGGCCGTAGCCCCTTGCGCGCTCGCCGCGGCATTGCTTTCGGCGGGACCCGCTGCGCGATCGCAAGCGGCAAGCGACAGGACCAGCGCCAGGCTGGCCGGGATGGCGACAAAAGCTTTCATGATTGCTCCCCCCCTCAGGAAGCGGGGGACACAATACCCATTGGCGCGGCTTGGCAAGTCATTTCGCTGACGGGATGTTAAACGCTAGACCAGCCGCGACTGCTTCAGCGCCGCCGCGATGAAGCCGGCGAACAGGGGATGCGGGTCGAACGGGCGGCTCTTGAGCTCCGGGTGGAACTGGACGCCGAGGAACCACGGGTGGTCGGGCCGCTCGACAATCTCGGGCAGCTGGCCGTCGGGCGACATTCCGGAGAACAGCAGCCCGCCCTTCTCCAGCGCGTCGCGATAGTGGACGTTGACCTCGTAGCGGTGGCGGTGGCGCTCGCTGATCTCGGTCGCGCCGTAGATCGCGGCGACGTGGCTGTTGGCCGCCAGCCTGGCCGGGTAGGCGCCCAGCCGCATGGTGCCGCCGAGCTCGCCGCCCGCGGCGCGCTGCTGAAGGCCCTCCTCGCTCATCCACTCGGTGATCAGCCCGACCACCGGCTCGGGCGTGTCGCCGAACTCGGTGGTCGAGGCCTCGGAAATCCCGGCGAGATTGCGGGCGCCCTCGATGCACGCCATCTGCATGCCGAGGCAGATGCCGAAGAACGGCACGCCCCGCTCGCGGGCGAACCGGACCGAGGCGATCTTGCCCTCGCTGCCGCGCTCGCCGAAGCCGCCGGGGACGAGGATCCCGTGCAGCGGCTCCAATTCGGCCGCGAGGTTGGCGTCCTCATGCTCGAACATCTCGGCATCCAGCCAGCGGATGTTGACCTTGGCCCGGTTGGCGAGCCCGCCGTGGACCAGCGCTTCGTTCAAGCTCTTGTATGCGTCCGGGAGCCCGACATATTTGCCGACCACGCCGATCGTCACCTCGCCCTCGTAATTGTCGAGCCGGTCCATGATGTCGTGCCAGCGGGCGAGGTCGGGCCGCGGCGCGTCGTCGATCCCGAACGCCTTCAGGACTTCGTCGTCGAGGCCCTCGGCATGATATTGCAGCGGCACGTCGTAGATCGAGCGGGCATCCAATGCCGGGATCACCGCCGACTTGGCGACGTTGCAGAACAGAGCGATCTTGGCCCGGTCGCTGTCGGGCAAGGGCCGGTCGACCCGGCACAGCAGGACGTCGGGCTGGATCCCGAGGCTGGTCAGCTCGCGCACCGAATGCTGGGTCGGTTTGGTCTTGAGCTCGCCGCCTCCGGTGATGTAAGGCACCAGAGTGAGATGGATATAGAGCACATTCTCCCGTCCCCAATCCCAGGCGATTTGCCGCACCGCCTCGAGAAACGGCAACCCCTCGATGTCGCCGACCGTGCCGCCGACTTCGCCGATGGCGATATCGTATCCTTCCGCCGCCGCGAGAATGCGCCGCTTGATCTCATCGGTGATGTGCGGAATGACCTGCACCGTACCGCCGAGATAATCGCCGCGCCTTTCCTTGGCGATCACGGTTTCATAAATCTGCCCGGTAGTGCAGTTATTTTTCT
>DASTZO010000159.1:0-2621 GCA_035764265.1 Sphingomicrobium sp. | reverse complement strand
ACGATTCCGGCCGCGGCCGCCGCCCACAGGGCCGCCCTCACGTCGATTTTCCTCGCCATCGCCGGTCTCCGCTCAGCCACGTCACTGCTCTCTTATTCGGGCGGCAGCGGCGGGCGGTTACATTTCCGCGGGCGAGCAGCGCCGGGTTTGGAAATGTCGCGCCCGGGATGCCGCCTCGACGCTTGCGCCGCGCTTCGCTAGGGCGCGGCGATGGCCCGCCGCCCGCAGTCCAGCATCCCGCGCTACAAGCGCCGGCGCCCGCGCTCGTGGCCGCGGCGGATCGTGGGCTGGGTCGTCCGGGCCGTGCTGATCTTCATCCTCGGCTCGCTGCTGTGGGTGCTCGCCTACCGGTTCATCAACCCGCCGCTGACCGCGACCATGGCCGGCGACCTCATCGCCGGGCGCGGCGCGGAGCGCGACTGGATGCCGATCGAGCGCATCGACCGCGACATGGTCCGGGCCGCGATCGCCGGCGAGGACAGCAAGTTCTGCAGCCACAATGGCTTCGACTTCGACGCGATCGAGGAGGCGATGCAGCGCAATGCCTCGGGCGGGCGCATCCGCGGCGGATCGACGATCAGCCAGCAGACCGCCAAGAATGCCTTCCTGTGGCAGGGCGGCGGCTATTTCCGAAAAGGGCTCGAGGCCTGGTTCACGCTGCTCACCGAGGCGATGTGGCCCAAGCAGCGGATCATGGAGGTCTATCTCAACCTCGCCGAGACCGGCATCGGCACCTACGGCGTCAATGCCGGGGCGCAGCGCTATTTCGGCCATGACTCGAGCGCGCTGAGCCGCACCGAGGCGGCGCGCATCGCCGCGGTTCTGCCGCTGCCCAAGAAGCGCGGCGCGGTCGCCCCCAAGGGCTTCACCCGGCGCTACGGCGGGACCATCGCGGCCCGCATCGGGGTCGTCGCGCGCGACGGGCTCGACGCCTGCGTCTACCGTGGCATCGTTCCGCCCAGGGACAAGGCGCCGCCGCCAGGCCGGGCGCCGAGGACGCTCCCGGGCGAGGAATATGAAAGCGCCAAGCCGCTGCCGCCGCTCGAGGAGGTGGTCGAGGAACTGCCGCCGGCATCGGACCAGCCGCTGCTTCCGGGAGAACCGCCGGCGGACAATGTCGGGGAGCCGGCGCAGCCGCCCGAGACCCCGCCCGCCGAACCGCCGCCGCCGGCCGAGGAGCCTCCGCTACCGCCGCCGGGGCAGTGAGCTCGTCGCCTTCCTAGTTGCTGAACACCGCCCCGTGGACAACGGCCTTGCCGGTCTTTCCGTGCGGCCATTCGGCCCGGTCGAAATTGACTCCGGCGCTCGCCGCGCCCGGGTCCCGGAAGGTGGGGTCGATCGCCAGCGTCCCGGTTTTCGGGTCGAGCTTGAGAACCAGCACCCAGGAGCCGCTGTCGCCGGTCATGACGATCCGGTCCGAGGAGCGGTCCGCGGCGAGCCAATGCGGCATGTGGTAGCGAGCGTCGAGCTTGAACCGGGAAACTTCGACGGGCCGGGCGGGGTCGCCGACGTCGAGCACGATCAGGCCCGGCAGGGCCGGCACCGGCTGGACCCAGTATTTGCCCATCACGACGGGCACGAAGCACATGTCGTGGAACGAGGTGCCGCCCGGGAACGCATGGACGAACTCCGCCTTGGGCTTGGCCTTGTCGAGGTCGGTCAGCCGGTAGAGCCCGCAGGTGAAGGTGTTCACATAGACCGTTCCGTCGGCGAGCACCCGCGGCTCGGCGGGCCAGATGTGGTGGCGGCCCTTGCCGCTCTCGGGAAGCGGAACGCTGGCGAGCAGCTTGAGGTCGCCGAGCGACCAGACCTGCACATGCCGGGTGTCATGGGTCTGCCACTCCTCGAACGGCGGCATGCCCATGTCGGTGCTGGTGGTGACCACCCGGTCGAGGTCCGCCTGAACCGCGAGGCTGTACGGCCAGTTGAGATCGGTCGGGATGTCCGCGGTGGCCGAGGACGCCGAGCGCAGCGGCCGGCCGGCCGGGTCGAGCTCGACCAGCCCGCCCGGAGGCGCATATTTCTCGCCCGCCGACTGGAACACGGCAAGGATGTTGTGGTTGGGCAGCCGGGCGAAGCTGTGCGGGTAAGTGTAGCCGGCGGCCGACTTGAACTGACCGGCGAGCTTGGGCTCGAGAGGGTTGGCGAGGTCGACGAGGAAAGTGTGCCCGGCCTTCCATCCATTGACGACCAGCACATTGCCGGGCGGCGTTTCATATTCGACGTGATGCGGCATGGTCGCGCTGGCGCCGACGGGCAGGGTCGCGACGACCTTGCCGTAACCCGGCTGGCCCGGGCGGGCGTCGATCACGGCGAGGAAGTCGCTGTCCTTCTCGTCGGCGTCCCCTGCCCACACGTAGAGGTACGAGCCGCGCGGCGCGGCGGCCGGCGGGCCGTGTCCGGCCGCGCCCGACGCGCCCGGAATCATCAGTACAACCCACGGCGCCGCCAGCGCCAGAACCCGAAATTTGCGCATTGCCCGCTTCCCCCTGCCGATCGGCCATCCGTCGAGGGCCGGGATGCTGCCCCCACCGCCGCCCGGAGTCAAAACACCGCCGTTCGAAAGGATTTGTTAACCATTTGGGCGCAGCAATGGTCAACGCCTTCAAAAGCATATCCTT
>DASTZO010000158.1:0-4636 GCA_035764265.1 Sphingomicrobium sp. | reverse complement strand
CGAGATCCGCAAGGTGCAGTCGAAGCCGGCGACCCGGGTGGTGTTCGCCCCGGCGCAGGAGAATTTGCGGCTCCACGGCTCGGCCGAGGCGCTTCGCCGAAGCTTCGCCGCCCGTCCGCTGACCGAGGGCGACGTGGTCGCGACCGCCGGCCACCTGCAGGTCAACGTCGACATGCCCGAGCACGTCCGCCAATTGCTCAACGCGCCGGCGTTCGCGCTCCAGGAAGTCCGGCTGCTGGTCGTCGACACTCTGCCCGCGGGCATCGTCCACATCGATTCCAAGACCCAGATCGAGCTGCTCCCCGAATATACGCGCAAGGACGGCGAGCGCCGCGCCGACGTCACCTACGACGACTTGGGCGGGATGCGCGACACCATCGAGGCGTTGCGCGAGATGGTCGAGCTACCGCTGCGCCACCCGGAGATCTTCCAGCGCCTCGGGGTCGACCCGCCCAAGGGCGTCCTGCTGCACGGGCCGCCGGGCACCGGCAAGACCAGGCTCGCCCGCGCCGTCGCCAACGAGAGCGAGGCGAATTTCTTCCACATCGCCGGGCCCGAGATCATGGGCTCGGCCTACGGCGAGAGCGAAAAGCGGCTGCGCGAGCTGTTCGAGCAGGCGGCGCAAGCGGCGCCGTCGATCATCTTCATCGACGAGATCGACTCGATCGCGCCCAAGCGCAGCCAGGTCAGCGGCGAGGCGGAAAAACGGCTGGTCGCGCAATTGCTGAGCCTGCTCGACGGGCTCGAGCCGCGCCAGAATCTGGTGGTGATCGCGGCGACCAACCGGCCCGAGGCGCTCGACGAGGCGCTTCGCCGCCCCGGCCGGCTCGACCGCGAGATCGTCGTCGGGGTCCCCGATGAGGCGGGCCGGCGCGAGATCCTTGCGATCCACACCCGCGGCATGCCGCTGGCGCCGGGCGTCGACCTCGACGAGCTCGCGCGCCGAACCTACGGCTTCGTCGGCGCCGACCTCGCCGCCCTGACCCGCGAGGCGGCGCTGGAAGCGGTCCGCCGGATCATGCCGCGGATCAACCTTGCCGACGAGGTCATCCCGACCGAGGTGCTCGATGCGCTGTCGGTCGAGCTGCGCGACTTCGACAATGCGCTGAAGCGCGTCCAGCCCTCGGCGATGCGCGAGGTGATGGTCGAGGCTCCGACCGTCGGCTGGGACGACATCGGCGGACTGGACGACGCCCGCGACCGGCTGCGCGAGGGCGTCGAGCTGCCGTTGAAGCACCCCGAGGCGTTCAAGCGCCTCGGCATCCGCCCGGCGCGCGGCTTCCTGCTGTACGGCCCGCCGGGGACCGGCAAGACGCTCCTGGCCAAGGCGGCGGCGCGCGAAAGCGAGGCCAATTTCATCGCCACCAAATCGTCCGACCTGCTGTCCAAATGGTATGGCGAAAGCGAGCAGCAGATCGCCCGCCTGTTCGCCCGCGCCCGGCAGGTCGCGCCGACGGTGGTGTTCTTCGACGAGCTCGACAGCCTGGTGCCGGCGCGCGGCGGCAGCTTCGGCGAGCCGCAGGTGACCGAGCGGGTGGTCAACACCATCCTCGCCGAGATGGACGGGCTCGAGGAGCTCCACAATGTGGTGGTGATCGGCGCGACCAACCGGCCGAGCCTGATCGACCCGGCGCTGCTCCGGCCCGGCCGGTTCGACGAACTGATCTACGTCGGCACCCCGGACGAAGCCGGCCGGGCGCGGATCCTCGCCATCCACACCTCGGGGATGCCGCTGGCCAAGGACGTCGACCTGAAGAGCCTCGCCAAGCGCACCGAGCGCTTCACCGGCGCCGACCTCGAGGATCTGGTGCGCCGCGCCGGCCTCGTCGCGCTTCGCCGAAAGCTCGATTCCGGCGACGTGACCATGGCCGATTTCGAAGCCGCTCTCGCCGAGACGCGGGCGTCGGTGACCCCCGAGATGCTCGAGGAATATGCGCGCATCCAGCAGACCCTGAAGTCCGACGCGGTGCGGCCGCTGGGCGGGATCGGCTTCGTGCTGCCCGGGATGCTCCGGCCGAAGACCGGCGAGAAAGGCTAGGCCGCGAGCCGGCGGCGGCCGGCGATCGCGAGCGCGGCCAGCAGCAGCGCCGAGGCCGCGAACGGGATGTGCGGGTCGATCGCGTAGAGCGCCATGCCGATCGCCGGGGCGGCGACGAAGCTGATCCCGTTGGCGGCGGTGATCACCCCGGCGACGGCGCCCTGCTCGGCGAGCGGGACCGCGAGCGACGCTCCGCCGGTGAAGCCCGGGCGGGTGAGTCCGAAGCCGGTCGAGGCGAGCGCGAAGCCGATGGTGATTCCGTAAAGGTCGGTCGCCAGCATGGTCCCGGCGAGTCCGACCGCGGCGATCAGCGCGCCCCACAGGATCAGCCCGCGCGGCGAAGCATTGAGGCGCGGGATCAGCCCCCATTGCGCGGCCAGGGTCGCCGAGGCGCCGGCCATCATGACGATCGAGATCGGCCCCTCCGATCCCCGCGGCTCGAGCGCCAGTCGGTCGATGACGAAAAAGCCGATGCAGGTCAGGGTCGCCGCCTGGGCATGGCCGGCGGTCACCCCGGCGACGATCCACGGCCGGATCCGGGCATCGTTCCACTTGAGCCGCGGCAGCCGGGGCGAGGTCGCGGCGACGACGCTGGCGCCGGTCGGGGTGGTGGCGAGCGAGGGATAGCTCATCGCCGCTCCGCGGCCGGTCTTGCGGCCGAGGCGGTCGTCGGGCAGCCACGCCCAGATCGCCGCATAGACCATCAGGCCGATCGCCGAGAAAGCGAACAAGGGTCCCGGCAGGCCGACCAGCGGAAGCACGAACAGAGGCGCCAGCGCCGGGCCGATGATGGTCCCGAGGCCGAACGAGGACGACAGGGCGGACAGCGCGGCGACCCGCCCGCTGCGCCGGGTGCGCGAGGCGAGATAGGCCTGGGTGGCCGACGGGGTCGCGCAGCCGAGCCCGCCGTAGATCGCGCGGAAGACCGCGAACAGGCCGAAGGTCACCGCGCCGCCGATCGCCCCGTGCAGTCCGGCGACCAGCGCCAGCCCGCACAGCAGCATCGAGACGATGAAGCCGGCGAGCCCCATCAGGGTCAGCGCCTTGCGGCCGTGGCGGTCGCTCTTCTCGGCCCAGTAAGGCGCCAGCAGGACCCACAGCATGGCCGACCAGGTGTAAGCGATCGCGACCCAGAAGTCGGCGATGCCGATCTCGCGGCCGATCGCCGGCATCACCGATTGCAGGGCGGTGTTGCCGGCCGCCGCGACCAGCATCGCCGCATAGAGCAGCAGGAAGTGCGGCGTGCTGAGAGCGGTCGCGGCGACGCGTCGGATCGGTTGGGGGGCGGGCACTCGCGCCGCCTTAGAGTCTCGCCCGCGCCAGCGGAACCCGTCGCCGCCTATCGAGGGCTCGTCGCGAAAAGCGCTCGTTTCAGGGGGAAGACCGCGCTAGGGCCGGCGGCCTCGGAACTTGCCAAGCGGCGGCGCATTTGCCAACGCCAGCCTCTTCGCTGGCCCCAGTCGGAGCTTCCATGCCAACCACGTCTGCCCGGACCCACACGCGTGCACGCCGCTCCGGCCGCCGGCCTGGGCATCGCGGGGTCAGCCCGCGGCTGCAGTTCCTGCGCGGCTTCCTGAAGCATCCGGTGATGGTCGGATCGATCATCCCGTCGAGCAAGACGGTGATCGAGCGGATGCTGGCGCCGGTCGACTGGGACAGCACCCGGCTGTTCGTCGAATACGGCCCAGGGGTTGGCACCTTCACCCGCCCGATCCTCGAGAAGCTCGGGCCCGACGCGACGCTGCTGGCGATCGACACCAATCCCGAGTTCACCGAATTCCTCACCGAATCGCTCGACGACCCGCGCCTGGTGGCGGTGACCGGATCGGCCGCCGACGTCGAGCGGCTCATTGCCGAGCGCGGCTTCGACCATGCCGACTACGTGCTGTCGGGAATCCCCTTCTCGACCCTGCCCCCGGGCGTCGGCGAGGCCATCGCCGAGGCGACCGCGAAGGTGATCCGCCCGGGCGGGGCGTTCCTCGTCTACCAGTTCAGCCCCAAGGTGATGGAGTTCATCAAGCCGTGGTTCGAGCGCATCGAGCGCGGCTTCGAATGGCTGAACGTGCCGCCCGCCAGCCTGTTCTGGGCGTGGCGCGAGCCCAGGCGGGACTAGCGCTCCAGCGGCAGGTTCAGGCGCCGGGTGACGGCATAGTCCATCGACGTCACCAGCCAGTGCGCGACCATCCACTTGAACCGCCGCCAGGCGTTGGCGCGCTTGCGGTGGAGCTCGGGGGTGATCCGCTCGCTGTCGGCGCGCTCGCGCTCGAAATAGCCGCGCATGGCGGCCGCGAACTTGGGGCTCTCGATCCGCAGGCTGACCTCGAGGTTGATGTAGAGGCTCCGGAAATCGAAATTGGGCGAGCCGATGTGGACCGCATCGTCGATGATCGCGAGCTTGGTGTGGAGCATCGCCGGCTGGTACTCGTACATCTCGACCCCGCGCCGAAGCATCCGGCTGTAGCTGTGGCGGGCGGCGCCGATGGTCGCCTTGATGTCCGACTTGCCGGCGGTGATGACCCGCACCCGCCCGCGCGCCGCGACCCGGGCGAGCCGGCGCAGCATCGAGCGCGGCGGCGAGAAATAGGCGTGGATCATGTC
>DASTZO010000157.1:0-3752 GCA_035764265.1 Sphingomicrobium sp. | reverse complement strand
GAACGGCGCCTACACGACCGGCGACTATTATCATGGCAAATACGGCCTCTCGATGAAGCTGCACGGCCATGACTGGAGCAACAGCAACGCGCTGTCGCGGGCGATCGTCATCCACAACGCCTGGTATGCCGAGCCCGACGTCCTCGCCCAGCACGGCAAGCTCGGCCGCAGCCAGGGCTGCTTCGCTTTCTCGCGCAAGGACCAGTGGCCGGTGATGCAGAAGCTCGCCGGCGGCCGAATGATCTACGCGGATAAATTGGCGTAGCACCGAGCGGAAAGCGGCAGCCGACGATTTCAGCGAGAGATGCGAAGCGACGGACGGCCTGCGATCGAGCGGCCCAGGCCGCGAAAATCGACAGGACCGACGTCACGGGATTCGCTCCCGTGACGAGCTCTGCCATTCGGGGCGACGCTCGCCTCGCGCCCTACCGGGTGGCGATGGTCCGGTCCGACGGCCGCTTGTCGAGCAGCGCGGCGAGCACCTTGCCGTCGCGCTTGTAGATGTCCTCGTAATTGATGATCTTGCCCTCGGTCGAGGCGGCCGAGCTGAAATAGACGATGTAGACCGGCACCGGCTTGACGAATTTCGCCTCGACCGTCTTCTTGCTGGCGAGGGTCGCGTCGATCTTCTCGCGGGTCCATTCGCCGCCGTCGTCGGCGAGGATCTCGGCCGCGAAGTCGTGGATGTTCTGGGTGCGGATGCAGCCGTGGCTCAGCGAGCGGACCTGGCTGTTGAAGCGGCTCCGGGCGTTGGTGTCGTGCAGGTAGATCGCCTGCGGGTTGGGCATCACGAACTTCATCTCGCCGAGCGCGTTGGTCGGCCCCGGCGGCTGGCGCCAGCGCTGCACCTTGCCGTCCTTGCCCTTGACCGGAACGAAGCCGCGCTTGCCGCGCACCTCGGGCTCGATGCTCTTGGGCACTTCCCACCACGGGTTGAGGATCACGCCCTTGGCCATCGCCGAGATCATCGGCGTCGGGGTCTTGATCGCGCCGGCGATCGCCTTGTGGCGGCGGCGCGTGACGCCGTTCTCGACCAAGGCGACGTAGAAGGCCGGCACGTTGACGATGATATATTTCTGACCCAGGTCGCGCGGCAGCCAGCGCCAGCGGTCGAGGTTGAGGCGCAGGCGGTTGATCTGCGCAAGCTGGTCGCGCGGGGTGGTCATCAGCGCGTTCTTGAGGTCGCGGTATTGCGGATGCGTCGGAAGCAGCCCGCGAAGCGCGTCCGTCACCCGGTGCTGCTCGAGCGCGGCCTTGAGCAGCATATGTTGCCGGGTCGGGTCGAGGTCCTTGTCGGGGATGTGCCAGCCCTCGCGCTCGTCGCGGGGAACGTGGCCGAAGGCGAGGTCGCCGGAAACCCGGTTGAAGCGATCGGTCGCGGTCTGGGCGAGCAGCAGCGGATTGCCGGACCGGAGCGCCAGAGCGAGGCCGGCGGGGTCGTAATCGGCCGGGTCGAGGCCTTCGCTGCCGATCTGCTGGATGAAGGCGAGCAGCTCGAACGCATCGCGCGGGTGCCAGACCAGCGGCGGCAGGACGACGGGCGGCGCCGGGACGGCGGCTGCGGGCGGCTGGGCGGCGGCGGCGGGCGGCTGGATGGCCGGTGCCTGGATGGCCGGCGGCCTGGCGGCCGGCTGGGCGACCGGCTGGGCGACCGGCGGCCGGGCCGCAGGCGGCGCGCCGGGCGCGACCTGGGCCGGCGCCCAGGCGGCCGGAAGCCCGGCCAGAGCCGAGAATGTTACCCAGAACTTGAGACGCCCGCCCATAGCCAACCCATTATATTAGCATGACAACAGCCTCTCGGCCGACGCCCTGATGCCGCAACCGACCCATACACGCGATGAACGGCGGCTAACAGTGACTGGGGGGACACAGCGGCCAACATTGGTAAGCCGCCCGAAAACCAATCTTTAAGACGCGATGGCTAGCATCCCCTTGTCCTGGTGGGAGGAAAGACGGGTGGCGGCCAAGTTCAGCCTTGATGGCGCGATGATCCCGCGGACCGTCAAACGCATGCTCGACGAGCGCTCCGAAGAACGCTTCCCGGCGGGCTCGGGCACCGCGGTGATGGAGTTCCGCGGCCGCCGGCACGTCGTCCGGCTGGTCAACACCTCGCCGTCGGGAGCTATGGTAATCTTTCCGCTGGTGCCGCATATCGGCGAGCAGGTTTTGCTTCAGCTGCTCGATCGGGGCCAGGTCGCCGCCCGGGTGCGGTGGGTGCGTGACGGACGCATCGGCATCAATTTCGATGGGCGGCAGGAGTAGCCTGGTCGTGGAGATGAGTTTTTCGATGATCAAGGCGCGTATCGCCGAAGCGGGAGATCCGAGCGAGCGCCGGCGCTTCTCGCGCCACCCGGTCGATCTCGAAGCGCGGGTGCGCGAGCTCGGCGAGACCGGGATCGACGCCCGGATCCTCAACATCTCGGAGAGCGGCTTCATGGCCGAATCGGACGGCCGGTTCGCGGTCGGGTCGCGGGTCTGGCTGATGCTCCCGGGCCGCGAGCGCGCCAATGCGGTGGTCAAATGGACCGCCGGCGACAAGCTCGGCGCCGAGTTCGCCGAGCCGATCTCGATCGAGGGAATCCGCGCCGATTAGGGCTGCCGCCGCGCTTCCCGCGCGGGCCGGTTGCACCTGATGCGCGGCGATCACTCCGCCCCGGCAACGCGCCGGGCCGAGGCAAATTCATGCAACCGCGTCCATTTTCGCTCGTTCAGCGGTCGAAAGGAAGGTTGTGTGATGCTGACCAACCCGTCGACCGAGATGCGCAGGACCTACGACCCCGCCGGCCGTGGCTACCATGCGGTCTACCACGAGCATGAGGTCAATCACTGCCCGGGCTGCGGCCGCACCCACTGGCTGATCGGCCGGGTCTCGGCGGAATGCGCCTTCTGCGCGACCGCTCTGCCGCTGGCCGAGGCGAGCATGCGCTCGCACGTCGCGCCGGTCGTCATCCAGCACAAGAACCGCCCGCAGACCCACGCCTGGGCCGCCTGAGGCTCGCCGATCAGGAGGTTCGCCGCACCGGGACCGGCGCGTTGCACAGGTCGACGCCGCCGGCCGGGCGGATGTAGAAGCTGTCCTTGCGGTTGGCGCGCAGCCGCAGATAGTCGGCAAAGCTCGCGCTCCTGATGTCCAGATACTGGTACGACGGCCGCTCGCCGGCGTCGATCTCGCTCGCCAGCCGCGCGCGGGCGATCGACGCGTCCTCGCTGCGCTGCTTGTAGAAGCCGAGGTCGCCGGTGCCGCGCGGAAGCGAGCTCAGGCGCTCGATCCCGTCGACCACCCGGCCGACCACAGCGATGTTGCGGTCGAGGTGGCGCGGCCCGTGCCCGATCACCGCGTAGAGCTCGCCGCCGGTGCCGGTGTCGGGCGACAGGCCGCGGCCGACCCCGACGCTGCCGTAGCAGTGCGCGAGGTTGGCCCAGCCGGCCCTGGGGCTGTAGGCGACCGGCCAGCCGAGCGCGTAGCCGGCCGCCGGCGCATAGGGGTCGGCAAAGCCGAGCGGCCGGACCCCCAGCCCCTTCAACGGCCGGGTGTACTCGGCCGGCGGCTTGGCGACGACGCCCTTGGGCAGCGGCCGCTCGCCCTCGTTATTGCCCCATTGCGCGACATAATTGTCCTGCACCCGGTAGACCGCGGCGCCGTCCCACCAGCGGCCGCGGGCGAGCGCTTTGATGTTGGCGACGTGGACCGGGGCGAAGGCCGGGGCGAGCTGGATCACGACCCGGCCGCCGGCCTTGAGGTCGATGACCAG
>DASTZO010000156.1:0-3460 GCA_035764265.1 Sphingomicrobium sp. | reverse complement strand
AGCCGAGGGCGCCCGAAGGGTCAAGTTTTGCGGCCGTTACGGGCGGCCGCGGGGAATCGAGCGGCCGTCGACCCGGACGCTGTTGTTCGCCTCGTCGAGCTCGAGCACGCAGCCGCGGCCCGGGAGGCAGGCCTGGCCGGTGCGGTCAACCGCGGCCGGGATCGCCGGCGACAGCCTGACACTGGCCGAAACGAAGCTCGCATCCTCGAGCGCGACGGTCGGCGATCGCCCGGCCGCGGCCGATTTCAACGCGAAATTGCGAACCGGGACCCAGCGGCTTTGCCCGGCCGACAGGCGGGCGATTCGGACTGGAGCCGCCTCGGCCCTGGCGCCATTCGACTCGGCAAGGGCGAACAGCCGGATCGGCGCCCGGGTGCGAGCTTTGCCCTGGTTGGCGACCAGCACGTAGAGCGTGTCGCCGTCGATCCGCAGGCCGTTGACGGCGAGGTTCGGGAACATCCGGTCGGTGGCGTTGGGATGGGACTGCGACAAGGTGCGGTTTTCGCCCGGCATCGGACCATGCGGTGGGTCGGTCGTGAGGATGATCCCGTTGTCCTGCGCGGCGGCGGCAAGGGCCAGGAGAAGCATGTCGAACATGATCTTTTCCTTTCGAGACCAAGCGGTTGATGAATGCGCCTTTCGCCGCCGGTTTTCAACTGGTTCGAAGACGCCCGGCGGCTTGGGAACGGGCTAGCCGCGGAGCCGCCTGGGTTGCGCGAGTGCGCGGATGATCCCGCGCACCGCCTTCACCTCGCGCGACGACCAGCCGGTCTTGGTGAAGATCGAGCGGATGGTGTTCTTGGTCGTCCGGGTCCGCTCCGGCGGATGGTAATATTCCTTGGCCTCCAGCGCGTCCTCGAGCTGGGCGACCAGCGCATCGAGCTCGCCGTGCGGCGCCGGCGGCTCGAGGTCCCGAACCGGCGGCTGGGCGAGCGCGCTCTTCTTCGACCATTCGTAGGCGAGCAGGATCACGGCCTGAGCCAGGTTGAGCGAGCCGAATTCGGGATTGATCGGAACGGTCACGATTGCGTTCGCGAGCGCGACCTCGTCGGTCTCGAGCCCCGCCCGTTCGGGGCCGAACAGCATCGCCGAGCGGCCGGTCGAGGCGGCGATCGCATCGGCCATTTCGGCGGGCGACAGCACCGGCATCACCAGGTCGCGGCGGCGGACGGTCGATGCGTAGACGCTAGAGCAGTCGGCGATCGCTTCGGCGACGGTGGCGAACAGCTGCGCCCGCTCGAGGATGACGTCGGCGCCGCTCGCGGCCGGCCCGGCGTCGGGGTTGGGCCAGCCGTCGCGGGGGCTGACCAGGCGAAGCTCGGTCAATCCGAAATTGAGCATCGCCCGGGCGGCCTTGCCGATATTCTGGCCAAGCTGCGGCCGGACCAGAATCACGACGGGGGCGTGGTTAGATATCATGTTGCCCCTAAAACACAGCTTCAGCTTGATCCTTGGCGGTTGCAACCTTAGCCCGGTCAAACGGTTATGCCTTGAGTCTCGCGCTAGTGCTAATTATCACGACTGTTCCGGTTGCTCGCATGAGGAGGAAGTTATGAGGAAGGGCGTTGTTGCAAGTCTGTTTTATGGGGCTGTTCTCCTCGGTGCGCCGCTTACGGCCGCCTACTCGCAATGGACTCCGGGGTCCGAGCTCGTCGGGCAATCGGTGCAGGTCGAGACGAACGGCGTTGTGAACACCGTCTATTTCGATCCGGGCGGAGCCGCTCGAATCATCACTCCCGCCGGCAATGTCGTGCAGGGCAATTGGACGGCCGCGGGCGGGCAATTGTGCCTGCAGACCGCGACCGGACGCGAGTGCTGGCCCTACAATGCGGCCTTCCAGGCTGGCCAGCAGGTTACGCTGGTGAGCAGCTGCCAGGTTGCGTCGCGGTGGACTGCGCTGTCGACCAATCCAGTTCAGGCGACCGGCGGGGAACGCGGCTAGCGTCTTTTCGACCCAAGTCATCGGGAAATGGCCGCAGCTTCTGCGGCCATTTCTTTATGGGCGGGCGGTTAACTCGCGCCTTTTAGATCGCGCCGCCGATCTCAACCGGCCGTCGACAAGAAAATGGCCGCAGCGAATGCGGCCATTGACTTGGGCTCGTGAAATCAAAACCGACCCTGGCTAGGCGGGACTCTCCTCGTCGTCGTCGTCCTTGTCCTTGCCCAGCAGGGTGGCGAGAAGGACGGCAGCGGCGATTCCTGCCAGTGCGAGCAGCAACGGCGAAATCGCAAAGCCTCCGCCGACCGGCGCGACCGGCGGCGGCGGGACCGGCGGCGGCGGCATCGTCTCGGCGACCGGCGGGGGTGGCGGAGGCGCTGCGTCCATGATTGGTAGAACGCAGCCCTGGGCAGCACCCTGGGCGGCGGCGGCGGCGCCGGCGGCCGCGGCCGCCGATGCACCGCACAGCGCGGCGCGCGAAGCGTCGGAGCCCAGCGCGCTCAGCGCGACCAGCGGGCTGATGCTCGGCTGCGGGACCGGATGCTGCTGGGCCGAGGCAGCGATCGCGCCGGTCGAGCTGGTGCACAACGCCAATGCGGCAAGAGCGCCTGCGAAATTCCTGGAAAGACTTGCCGATTGCATTGAAATGCCTCCTGCTACCACACGGCATCGCGGCCGCCTGACCCGAGCGGACGGCCTGTTAGCGGTTAACCTGCCCGCCGACAATGCCTCAAATTGGCGGACTGTTCCTGCGATAAGCCCGCTAATCCGCCGTTTTCGGACATGAAAAAGGGCCGCACTTGGCGGCCCTTTTGTTATTCTCGAAGCAGGGTCGAACTTAGCCGGGGCTAAGGTCGAAATCGCCGTCCTCGTCATCGTCTTTGAGCAGATAATAAGCGAGCACGGCCGCGGCGATTCCGGCCAGTGCCAGCAGCAACGGCGAGAACGCAGGTCCTGCAACCGGCTCAACCGGCGGCAGGGCAGCGGGTGGTGGCGGGGCCTCAACCACCGGCGGAGGCGGCACGGCGTCGACGACCGGCAGCACGCACCCCGGGGCTGCACCCTGAGCGGCTGCAGCGGCGCCGGCAGCGGCAACCGCAGAGGCACCGCAAAGCGCCGCGCGGGAAGCGTCGGATCCGAATGCGCTCAGTGCTACCAGCGGGCTGATGCTCGAGTGGTTCGCAGCAGATGGAGTAGAGGCGGCAATCGCGCCTGTTGAACTTGTAGAGAGAGCCAGCGCGGCAATAGCCCCCGCGAACTTCTTGGAAATACTCGCCGATTGCATTGAACGCCTCCTGTTCACATCGATTGGCCGCTTAGCTCAATCCGGTCCGCCTGTTAAGGGAAAACCTTCGGGCCGACAATGCCCCAAAGCGACAGAGGTTTCCGAAAATGTGGCTTGCGGCAATAAAAAACATGGCGCGAGGCCGCAGCGCAACAGTGTTGAATGCCTCGCTATAGCGCTCCACAGAATCAGCTAACTTTGATTCGCGAGGGTTGGCAAAGCGCTTCGGAAGGACG
>DASTZO010000155.1:0-3200 GCA_035764265.1 Sphingomicrobium sp. | reverse complement strand
CAGCCGCATGTCGGTCGCGCCCTTACCCTTGGCGACGTCGAACTGCTGCATCGGGATGATCGAGTGCAGGCCGGTCAATTTCTCCCAGCCCTTGAGGCTCGCCTTGGCCCAATTGCCGTAGGCGCGCCGGACGTTGATCGTGCCCAGCTCGCCCAGCACCAGCAGCACTTCGTCGAGATGCTCGGGCGAGGCGTTGTCGGCGTCGATCAGCAACGCGATGTTCTTCTCCGCGTCGGAGTTGCGTTCGGGCCAATTGCGATCGGACATGGCGGGCGAATCCTCGTCTTTTTTTCCCTCTAGCGCAGTGTCGCGGAATGACCACATCTCGGCGCGGATCGATCCCGGACCTGAACGGCAGATGATCGGTGCGGGAACGAAACGCCTTCTCAAGCACTGAACCGGCCACAGGGGGCGAGTTTCGGAAGGGACAGGCAATGAAGAAATATCTAGGAATTACAGCAGCGATGGCCGCGAGCGTCGCGGTGACCGGCTGCGCCACCAACCCGTACGGATACCAGGATCCATACGCTCAGCAGCAGGCCGGGCGCGCCGCGACCGGCGCCGCCGCGGGCGCGGTCGGCGGAGCGATCGCCGGAGCGGTGATCCCGGGCGTCAGCACCACCGAAGGCGCGATCGCCGGAGCGGTGCTCGGCGGCGTTCTCGGCGCGGTGATCAAGGGCCGCCAATATTATCGCGATACGCGCGGCTATTGCTATTACGTCGACCAGTACGGACGGCCGATCTACGACTATAACACCCGCTGCTAGTCGCCGGTCAGGCGACGTAGGCGGCGCGGGTGCCGCTGTTAGTCGCGGCGTCGCCGGTCGTTGAGCTGCTAGGCGGGGCGGAATGTATTTTCCGCCTCGTCGAGCAGGTACAACCGTCCCTCCGCGATCGAAAAATGGCCGCCGTGGAGAGCCAGTCGGCCGGCCGACTCGCGCTCGATCACCCACGGGAAGGTGCGCAGATTGGCGAGCGACACCTTCACCGCCTCGAGCTCCATCGCCAGGAACGCCTCGCGGTCCAGCTGCGGATGATGCGAGCGCACCTTGGCCCGAGCATCCTTCAACAGATCCACCCAGGCGGCGATGAAATGGCCCTCGCCATGGTCGGCATCGTCGAACTGGCCGGTCAGCGCCGCCGCGCAGCCGCCGCACGAGCCGTGGCCGAGGACCAAGATCTCCTCGACCTCGAGCTGGGTGACCGCGAACTCCAGCGCCGCCGAGACTCCGTGGTGGCCGCCGGTCGTCTCGAACGGCGGGGCGAGGTTGGCGACGTTGCGGACGACGAACATCTCACCGGGCCGGGCGTCGAAGATCACCGCCGGCTCGACCCGGCTGTCGGAGCAGGCGATCACCATCACCTTGGGGCTCTGGCCCTCCGCAAGCTCGGCCCAGCGCTGCCGCTCGCTGGGCCAGGACGTCGCCCGGAAGCGCTGGTACCCCTCGATCAGGTCGGAAAATCGGGTCATCGCCGGCGCGAGTAGAACGGCTCGGGGAGGGCTGGCAAGCGGCGGCGCCAGTCGCTATCTGGCCGCCATGACCGATCCGGCCCCCATTGCCCAACACGGCCGAGCGCGCCAGCGCAAGCCCGATTGGATCCGGGTCAAGGCGCCGACCAGCCCTGGCTACCACGAGACTCGCCGGCTGATGCGCTCGCTGGGCCTCGTCACGGTTTGCGAGGAGGCCGCCTGCCCGAACATCGGCGAGTGCTGGACCAAGCGCCACGCGACGGTGATGATCCTCGGCGACACCTGCACCCGCGCCTGCGCCTTCTGCAACGTCAAGACCGGCATGCCGGGCGCCGTCGACCCGCTCGAGCCCGAGCATGTCGCGGTCGCCGCGGCCGAGCTCGGCCTCGAGCATATCGTCGTCACCTCGGTCGACCGCGACGACCTTGCCGACGGCGGCGCGTCGCAGTTCGTCAAGGTCATCGAGGCGCTGCGCAAGCGCGCCCCGGCGACCACCATCGAGATCCTGACCCCCGACTTCCGCAACAAGGGCGAGGCGCCGATCGAGGCGATCGTCGAGGCCGGCCCCGACGTCTTCAACCACAATCTCGAGACTGTGCCGCGGCTCTATCCGACGATCCGCCCGGGCGCGCGCTACTATGCGTCGCTGCGCCTGCTCGAGAGCGTCAAGCGCAGGGCGCCGCACATCTTCACCAAGTCGGGGCTGATGGTCGGGCTCGGCGAGGAGCGGCTCGAGGTCCACCAGGTGATGGACGACATGCGGGCCGCCGGGATCGATTTCCTGACCATGGGGCAATATCTGCAGCCGACCCCGCGCCACGCCAAGGTCGCCGAGTTCGTCAGCCCCAAGGCGTTCGACGCCTATGCGGCGATCGCGCGGGCCAAGGGCTTCCTGCTGGTCGCGGCAACGCCGCTGACCCGCTCGAGCTACCACGCCGGCGACGATTTCCGGGCGATGCAGGAGGCGCGGCGCGCGCAACTGGAGCGGATTTCCGGCTGATGCCGCGCCACAGCGAAACGAAGCATCTCCCGTACACGCCCGACCAATTGTTCGACCTCGTCGCCGACGTCGGGAGCTACGACGAGTTCCTGCCGTGGGTGGTCGCGGTGCGGGTCCGCTCGTCGAGCGAGACCGAGACGGTCGCCGACCTGGTCGTCGGCTTCAACGCCTTCAAGGAGCGCTTCACCAGCCGGGTGACCAAGCAGCGCCCGACCCGCATCTGCGTCGATTACATCGACGGGCCGCTCAAATATCTGAAGAACGAGTGGCGCTTCGAGGCCGCACCGGGCGGTGGCACCGAGCTCTTCTTCTCGGTCGATTTCGCGTTCCGTTCGCGGCTGTTCGAGGCGCTCGCCGGGCAGATGTTCGACCGCGCCCTGAGGCGGATGACCGGGGCCTTCGAGCAGCGCGCCGCGGCGCTCTACGGCATCAGCAGCTCGAGGGCGCAAAGCGCCGCCTGAAGCCGGACTCCGGAGCGGCCGTTGTCCTCGAACACCTTCTGGTCGGCGACGATCCTGGCCGGGTCGGCGTCGCGCTCGGCGCGGGCGAAGACGACGGTCCCGACCGGCTTGGAGGGAGTGCCGCCGCCCGGCCCGGCGATCCCGGTGATGCCGATCCCGATATCCGCCGCCAGCCGCGAACTCGCCCCGTCCGCGAGCGCCACCGCCACCTCGGGCGACACCGCCCCGTGGCGCTCGATCAGCGCAGGGTCCACGCCCGCCAGCGAGA
>DASTZO010000154.1:0-4947 GCA_035764265.1 Sphingomicrobium sp. | reverse complement strand
ACTGCTTGAGCAGGTCGTAGAGCGTCGGCCGGCTGATCCCGAGCAGCTTGGCGGCGCTGGAGATATTGTTGTCGGTGCGGCTCATCGCCTGGCGGATGGCGCGGCGGTCGGCGACCTCGCGCGCGGCGCGCAAATTGATGGTCGCCGGCGCTTCCTCCGTTCCGCATGGCAGGTCGAGGTCCTCGGCGCCGACCAGCCTGCCGTCGGTCATGATCACCGCGCGCTTGATTCGGTTCTCGAGCTCGCGGACGTTGCCCGGCCACGGATAGGCGTCGATCGCCGCCACCGCGTCCGGTGACAGGCCCTGCACCTTGGGGTTCATCTCGCGCGCGAACAGGTTGACGAAATGGCGCGCGAGCAGGACCGAATCGCCGGCGCGCTCGGACAGCGACGGGATCTTCACCACCACCTCGGCGAGCCGGTAATAGAGGTCCTCGCGGAATCGGCCCTCGCCGATCATCGCCTGCAGGTCCTGGTGGGTCGCGCAGACGATGCGCGTGTCGACCGCGATCGGCTGGCGGCCGCCGATGCGCTCGATCACCCGTTCCTGGAGGAAGCGCAGTAGCTTGACCTGGAGCGCCAGCGGGATGTCGCCGACCTCGTCGAGGAACAGGGTGCCGCCCTCGGCGAGCTCGATCTTGCCGACATTGGCCTTGACCGCGCCGGTGAACGCCCCGCGCTCGTAGCCGAACAGCTCGGATTCGAGCAGGTTCTCGGGAATCGCCGCGCAATTGATGGCGATGAAGGCGCCGCCGCTGCGGCCGCTTTTCTCGTGCACCGCGCGGGCGAGCAATTCCTTGCCGGTGCCGCTCGCTCCCAGCAGCATCACCGAGACTCCGGCCGTGGCCACGCGCTCGATGGTCTTGGCGACCTTGAGCATCTCGGGCGCGGCGCTGATCATCGACCCGAGCACCGCCGAGTCCCCGTTCGCCTCGAGGCGCCGGTTCTCGGCCTCGATGCCGTGCAGATGGAAGGCTCGGGCGACGATCAGCCCGAGCTCGTCGATGTCGACCGGCTTGCGGTAGAAATCGTAGGCGCCGCAGGCGATCGCCTTCAGGGCGCTCTCGCGGGCGCCGTGGCCGGACGCGACGATGACCTTGGTGTCGGGCTTCAGGCGGACCATCTCGGTCAGCGTGGCGAAGCCCTCCTCGGTCCCGTCGGGGTCGGGCGGCAGGCCGAGGTCGAGCGTAACGACCGCCGGCTCGTGCTGCCGAAGCGCCTCGACGGCCGATGCGCGGTCGCCGGCGACGACCACCCGGTAGCCGTCGTAGGCCCATTTCAGCTGCCGCTGCAGGCCCTCGTCGTCCTCGACGACCAGCAGCACGGGAAGGTCCGGTGAAGTGCTCATGCGCGTTTCCGTGAGGCGGCGCCCGCCGGGTCGGCGGCGAGCATGATGGTGAAGGTGGTGCCGTGGCCGGGCCGGCTGTCGACGCTGAGGCGCCCGCCCATCGCAGCGATCAGCGCTCGCGCCTCGAACGAGCCGATGCCGAAGCCGTCGGGCTTGGTCGAGGCGAACGGCTGGAAGAGCCGGTTGCGGATGAAGTCGCCGTCCATTCCGCAGCCCTGGTCGGTGATCCGCACCAGCACCGCGCCGCCCTGCTGGCCGACCCGGACGGTGACCGGCTTGCCCGGCGGGCTGGCTTCGACCGCGTTCTGGAGCAGATGGCCGAGCGCCTGCTCGAGACCGGTCGCGTCGACGACCGCCCTCAGCGAGGAGTCGCCGAGCAGCCGGACCTCGTGGTTGCGGCGCTTGGCGGCGATTGCCGAGGACAGGATCGCGCGCAGCGGCGTCGGTTCGCTGCGCTGGGCCCGCTGCGCCGCCTGCGGCGACAGCCGCGCGAGCAGCTCGTTCATCTTGCCGACCGAGCTTTTCAAAGTCGCGATCATGTCGCTCCGGAACTCCTGGTTGTCGGCGTGGCGCTCGGCGTTGCGCGACAGCAGCGACAATTGGCTGACCAGGTTCTTGATGTCGTGGAGGATGAAGGCGAAGCGGCGGTTGAATTCATCGAACCGCTGGGCGTTGGACAGCGCCTCCTGCCCGTGGGCCTCGGCCAGCGAGCTCGCCGCCTGCCGACCGGCGGTGCGCAGCAGGTCGAAGTCCTCCCAGTCGAGCGCCCGCCGGTAATCGGGCGCGGCGAGCAGGATCAGGCCGAACAAGCGGTCGTTGTGGATCAGCGGCACTCCGGCCCAGGCGCAATCGTCATCGGCGATCCATCGCGGGACGGCGATGACGAGGTCCTTGGGATGGCCCCAGCGGCGCCGGTAGGCGTCGAGCTCGAGGATCCGGCCCGAGCTTTCGACATCGTTCCAGAAGCCCCCGGCCGTCTCGAGGTCGCCGGCCTGCGGGTTGTGGCCCGGCCAGTTCCAGGATGCGGCGGTGGTGACGGCGCCGGCCGAATCCTTGACCAGCAGCAGACCGCCGGGCGCGTCGACGATGTCGGCGAACGCCTTGATCACCCGCTCGGCGAGCGGCGGAGCGTCGGTCCCGGTGCGCCCCAGGGTGTCGGTGAAGCGCAGCCATTCGGTGCGATAGTCGTAGCGGTGCTCGAACAGATGCTTGGCGAGCTTGACCTTGGCCCAGCTGCGCGCGCTGGGGCTCGGCAGAAGCACCATCGCTCCGACCGTCATCGCCGCCAGCAGCGCGACCAGCAGGTTGCCCGACCAGTCCCAGCCCGAGCCGCGAAGCGCGGTCGCCAGGACCGTCATCACCGCGAAATAGGCGCAGATCGCCAGCAGCGAGAGCGACTGGAAGGTCGCCGCCCGCGACAGCCGGATCCGCCAGCCGTCCTCCTGCTTGGCGGCGAGCGCGAACAAGGGGCCGGTCAGGGCCACCGCGGCCCCGCGCCAGTCGAGCAGCTCCGAGGCGGTCGCCAGGTCGAGATAGAGGATGGTGTAGAGGTTGAGGTCGTAGACCCAGATCAGCGCCAGCCCGAGCATGACGAAGCGGATCGTCGGCCGGCTCGCGGGCGCGGCCTGGCCGTAGAGGTTGTGGACCAGCACCAGCGAGCCGGCGGCCGCGGTGATCCGAAGCAGGGTCGCGGTCTGGAGCAGTGCGCCGCTTTGGACGAACAGGGCCAGCGTGTCGGCGACCAGCTGCAGCCCGAACACCGCCGATACCGCGCCATAGACCAGCCGGACGCCGTGCTGGCGAGCGCCGCCGGTCGCCGACAGGCTGTAGAGCAGCGAGATCCACAGCAGGTTGCGCGCGGTCTCGGCGTAGCTGACCATCAGGCTGCCGGAGCCGATCGCGTACAGCCAGGCCCAGCAGCCGGTCATCGCGAATGCTCCGAGCAGCAAGCGGTGCCCCGGCTGGCTGGCGCCGGCGCCGATGCGCCAGACGAGCAGCGCGACGAACATCGCCGACGCGAGCGCATAGCTCCAGAAGGGGATCAGGGCGTCCACGGCGGCCCGACTGTCAACTCGTCCGACATGGCCGCGAGTGTCGCTAAACTTTACAAAGAAATGCTGAACGCTTCCGGAAACGGCGTCTTTCCGCCATTGGGATCGCGGAGGTGCGCGAGATGGAAAAGCGGCGGATCGGCGACAGCGCGCTGGAGATCGCGCCGCTGGCGCTCGGCGGCAACGTGTTCGGCTGGACCGCCGACGAGCCGGCGAGCTTCGCCATCCTCGACGCGTTCGTCGACGCCGGCGGGACGATGATCGACACCGCCGATGTCTATTCCGCCTGGGCGCCCGGCCACTGCGGCGGCGAGAGCGAGACCGTGATCGGCCGCTGGCTCGAGCGCGATCCGGGCAAGCGCGGCAAGGTGGTGATCGCGACCAAGGTCGGGATGATGGCCGGGCTGGCGCCGGAGAGGGTCGCGGCCGCGTGCGACGGGTCGCTGCAGCGGCTCGGCGTCGAGACAATCGACCTTTACTACCAGCACAAGGACGACGAGGCGGTGCCGCTCGCCGACAGCCTCGGCGCGTTCGACGAACTGAAGCGGGCCGGCAAGATTCGAGCGGTCGGCTTGTCGAACTTCGCGCCGGACCGGCTGGACGAGGCGCTTGCTACCGCCGCCGAGGGCGGGCTGACGCCGCCGGTCGCCTACCAGGGCTGGTACAACCTGGTCGAGCGCGAGAAATTCGAGGGTCCATTGCGCGATACGGTGGTCGGCGCGGGCCTGGCGATGTTCCCTTATTACAGCCTCGCCAACGGCTTCCTTACCGGCAAGTACCGCTCAGAGGCCGACCTGGCGAAAAGCGTCCGCGGCGGCCGCAACCGCGAATATCTGGAGGGGCGGGGACCGCGCGTCCTCGCCGCGCTCGATACGGTCGCGGCCGAGACCGGCGCGGCGCTCGCCACCATCGCGCTCGCCTGGACGATGGCCCGGCCGGGCGTGACCGCGCCGATCGCGGGTGCAAACTCGCTCGCCCAGGTCAAGGAGATCGTCGCCGCATTGAGCTTCGAGCTGACTCCCGCCCAGGTCGAGCGGCTCAACGCGGCGAGCGCCTAGCCCTTCCTGAGCACGTCGAGCGCGGCCAGGGTCATCGCCTCGGTCGCGGTCGCGATCACCGCATCGGCCTGCGGCGCCCAGAACGGGCTGTGCAGCGACGGCAGCTTCTGCGGGTCGCCGCCGGCCGCCTTCCACTTGTCGATCGGGGTGCCGCCGACCCAGAAGATCAGGCTCTCGATCGACTTGTCGGCGAGCCAGAAGCGGCTGAAATCCTCGCCGCCCATCACCGCCGGGGTCTTGATCGCGCGTTCCTTGCCGAAATGCCCGGTGAACAGCTCGAGCGCGCGGTTGGAGAATTTCTCGGTGTTGTAGGTGGCGGGCGTGTACATTTCCTCGCGGATGGTGACGACCGGCATCCGGTCCTCGGGCATGCCGGCCGCGATCGCCTCGCCGCGGGCGATGCGCTTGATCCCGTCGAGCAGCAGCTTGCGGACTTCGGGCGTGTAGCTGCGCACCGTCAGCTGGAGCCTCGCCTCGTCAGAGATGATGT
>DASTZO010000153.1:0-7342 GCA_035764265.1 Sphingomicrobium sp. | reverse complement strand
CGACGTCCCTGGCCTGGGCGGCCGAGTCAGCCGAGGCGATGTCGCGGACGTGCAGGATCAGGTCGGCCTCGCCCACCTCTTCCAGCGTGGCGCGGAAGCTCTCGACCAGTTCGTGCGGCAGGTCGGAGATGAAGCCCACGGTGTCGGCGATGATCGC
This sequence comes from Sphingomicrobium sp., assembly GCA_035764265.1. Classification (GTDB taxonomy): domain Bacteria; phylum Pseudomonadota; class Alphaproteobacteria; order Sphingomonadales; family Sphingomonadaceae; genus Sphingomicrobium. The sequence continues at coordinate 7,185 of DASTZO010000153.1, read as the reverse complement.
CGGGCGGCCCTGCGGCAGGCGGATGGTGCGCTGGGTGGTGTCGAGGGTGGCGAACAGCAGGTCCTTGGCCAAGACCTCGGAGCCCGTCAGCCGGTTGAACAGGGTCGACTTGCCGGCGTTGGTGTAGCCGACCAGGGCGATGACCTCGGAGGGCCGGCTGCAGGTCGAGCTCGCCCATCTCGACTATCAGGCCGGGCGGCTGGTGCGCAGCTGGACCCACCTCGAGCGCCAGCGCGGCGGCTTCGGTTTCCTCGGCGGCCCGGGCGAGACCCAGATCGAGGCCGACCGGCGCCTGATCCGCGAGCGCATGGCGCGGATTCGCCGCGAGCTCTTGGCGGTCAGGCGCACCCGCACCCTGCACCGCGACCGGCGCCAGCGCGCGCCGTGGCCGGTGGTCGCCCTGGTCGGCTACACCAACGCCGGGAAATCGACGCTTTTCAACCGCCTGACGGGCGAGGCGGTGTTCGCCGAGGACCTTCTGTTCGCGACCCTCGACCCGACCATGCGCGAAATCCGGATCCCCGGCTTCGACAAGGCGATCCTGTCGGACACGGTCGGCTTCGTCTCGGATTTGCCGACCGAGCTGGTGGCGGCGTTCCGGGCGACCCTCGAGGAGGTCGCGTCGGCTGACCTGCTGGTCCACGTCCGCGACATGGCGCACCCCGACCACGAGGCGCAGCGCGACGACGTCGAGGACGTGCTGGCCTCCCTGGGCCTGGGCGCAGAGGGGGAGGAGGGGGCGCCGCCGCGGCTCGAGGCATGGAACAAGCTCGACCTGCTCGGCGGCGACGAGCGCCAGGCGCTGCTCAACGAAGCCGAGCGCCGTGACGACGTCGTGCCGATCTCGGCGCTGACCGGCTGGGGGCTGGAGACCTTGCAGAAACGCATCGGCGAGGCGCTCCGGCACGACGACCGGATCGTCGAGATCCGGCTTCCCGCCGCCGAGGGCAGCAAGATCGCCTGGCTGCACGCCCGCGGCGAGGTGCTCAACCAGACGCTCGGCGACGACGGCCAGATCCATCTGTCGGTGCGCCTGTCGAACGACAATTGGGCCCGCTTTCAGGCGCTCGAGCCGGCCTGACCGGCCTTGGCGGCCGCCTTGGCGCGCACCCACAAATCCTCCATCTGGTCGAGCGACAGGGCCGAGAACCCCGGCTCCGCCTCGATCGCCCTGAACCGGGCCTCGAACTTGCGATTGGCTTTGCGCAAAGCCTCTTCCGCATCGATATTCAGAAAGCGTGCGAGGTTGACGATCGCGAACAGCAGGTCGCCGAGCTCCTCCTCGCGGGCCGCGGGCTCGCTCTCGGCGTCCAGCTCGGCGAGCTCCTCGTCGATCTTGGCCCGCGCCCCGGACGAATCCGGCCAGTCGAAGCCGGTCCGCGCCGCGCGGCGCTGCAGCTTCTGCGCGCGCTCGAGCGCCGGCAACGCCAAAGCGACGCCCGCCAGGGCGCTCTCGTCGGGCCTCAGCTCGCGCTCGGACGCCTTGATCGCCTCCCAGCCGGGCGTTTCGGCCGCTCCGCCGAACAAATGCGGGTGGCGGCGCTCGAGCTTGTCGCAGATCGCGCCGAGCACGTCGTCGAGCGTGAAAAGCCCGGCTTCCTCGGCCATTTGCGAGTGGAACACGACCTGGAGCTGGAGATCGCCGAGCTCGTCGGCGAGCGCGTCCATGTCGTCGCGCGCGATCGCGTCGGCGACCTCATAGGCTTCCTCGATGGTGTAAGGGGCGATGGTCGCGAAGCTCTGCTGGCTGTCCCATTCGCAGCCCCTGACGGGGTCGCGCAGCCGCCGCATGATCGCCACGAGCCGCTCCAGGGTCATGGGGTAAGCCTTTGCGGGGGGAGGAGAAAATCGCCGCGAGGGCCCTTTCTAGACCCTCCGCCCGAAAGTCTGATAATATGTATTATGTAAAATGAAAGCCGCATCAGGGGACCAGCACCAGCCAGCGTCCCTCGACCCCCCACCGCTGCAGCGACGACAGGAAATTCATCCCCAGCACGTTGAGGTCGGCGTTGTCGGCGACGTGCATCGCAAGGTCGCGCCGCTCGATCGGGCCGATGGTCAGGCTGTCCGCCCGGCCGCTCGACACCCGGATCAGCCCGTTGCCGGTGCGGACGATCTGGTCCGGCCGGGCGCTGACCTGGACCCCGGCGCGCTCGGCGGTCTCGCGGCCGATGGTGGTCATGGTCGCGCCGCTGTCGACCAGGAACTTGACCCGCACCCCGTTCAGTTCGCCGCCGATCCAGAAATGGCCGTCGATCGCCATCGGGATTCGGATTTCGCGGCCCTGGGCGACCGGTTCGCCCGTGGCTTCCGCCCGTAAACGCTGGACGACCCAGCCGAAATCGTCGCGGAAGGTGAACAGGACGAAGCCCGCGGCGAAAATCGCCACCCAGGCGAGCGCCAGGGTCAGAAGCTTCGCAACCGGCTCGCGCCGCGTCATCAGCGAGCCCAGCACCAGCATCATCGCCATCAGGATGTAGACTCCGCCGAGCATCAGGTCGTTGGTCATCGCCCGGCCCTCACAGAACCGTGCTCACAGCGCCACCTCGAGCCCGTCATGCGCCGGCGCCGCCCAGTCGGGCAGCTCGCGCACCAGGGTCGCATAGTCGAGGCTGTTGCCCATGTGGGTCAGATAGACCTGGCCGACGTTGAGGTCGCGCGCCCAGCCGAGCACCGCGTCGAGGTGGGCGTGGGTCGGGTGCGGCCGCTGCATCAGGCAATCGCAGATCCACACGTCGGTGCCCTGGTAGAGATTGGCCATTTCCTCGGTCAACTCGTTGAAGTCGATGGAATAGACGATCGAGCGGTCGCCTTCCTCGATGCGCATGCCAAGCGATGTAATGCCGCCGTGCGGCTGGTCAACGAAGCGCAGCGCCGCATCGCCCCAGCGCAGGTCCTGCTCCAGCGGCACGCCCTCGACCACCGGCGGGTAGATGCCCGCCTGGGCAAACGCGTAGGCGAAGCGCATCCGGAGCCGCTCGAGGTCGTGACGGCGCGCATATAGCGGCACCGGCCGGCCCAGCACCTGCGCGAGCGGCCGCAGATCGTCGATCCCGTGGCAATGGTCGGCATGGTCGTGGGTGACGATCAGCGCCTCGATGCGGCCGATACCGGCGTCGAGCAGCTGCTGGCGAAGGTCGGGCCCGCAATCGACCAGCAAGGTCTCGCCGCCGCTGTCGAGCAGGATCGACGAGCGGGTCCGCCGGTTGCGCGGCTCGTGCGGATCGCACCGGCCCCAGTCGTTGCCGATTTTCGGCACCCCGGTCGACGTGCCGCAGCCGAGGATGCGAACCTTCACCCGGCCGCCCGGGCGAACAGCCGGAAGAAATTGGCGGTGGTCGCCTCGGCGAGCGCTTCGGGCTCCTCGCCGCGCAGCCCGGCGACGAAGGCCGCGGTGTCGGCGACGAACGCCGGCTCGCAGGTCCGGCCGCGGTGCGGGACCGGGGCGAGAAACGGCGAATCGGTCTCCACCAGCAGCCGGTCGAGCGGGATCCGCTTGGCCGTTTCCTGGAGGTCGCGGGCGTTCTTGAAGGTGACGATCCCGCTCAGCGACACGTAGAAGCCGAAATCGAGCGCCTTGCGGGCCAGATCGAGGCTGCCGGTGAAGCAGTGGAGCACTCCCCCGACCCCGCCCTGCCCAGCCGCGCGGCCCAGGATCTCGGCGGTGTCGTCCTCCGCGTCGCGGGTGTGGACGATCAGCGGCAGGCCGGTCGCCCGCGCCGCCTCGATGTGCGCCTCGAACCGCTCGCGCTGCGCCGGCCGGGCGGAATTGTCGTAATAATAATCGAGCCCGCACTCGCCGATCGCGACGACTTTGTCGTGCTCCGAGCCCTCGACCAGCGCCGCGGCGCCGAGGTCCGGGTGCGCGTCGGCTTCGTGCGGATGGACCCCGACGCTCGCCCAGACGTCCGCGTGCCGCTCGGCGGTGGCGATGATGTCCCCCCACTCCGACCGGCGCGTCGCTATGTTGAGGAAGCCCCCCACTCCCCTCTCGCGGGCGGAGTCGAGCACTTCGTCCTGGCGCTCGACCAGCCCCGGGTAGTTGAGGTGGCAATGGCTATCGATCAGCCTCATCGCGCCGTGCTCACGGGGCCGCCTCTTCGAGCTCGAGGCGCGGGAAGATCGGCTCGGGCTGGCCGATCGGCCCGCCCTTTCGGATGAAATCGATCAGGCGGCGCGCCGAACCCGGGATCACCGGCTCGACCGCCGCGGCCAGAATCACGATCGCCTCGACCAGGGTGCCGAGGACTTCGGCCATGCGCCCGGGATCGCTCTTGCGCAGCGCCCAGGGCGCGGCGGCGTCGACATAAGCGTTGCAGGCGAACACCGCGCCCATCCACGCCTCGAGGCCCGAGGCGAACGCGAACCGCTCGAACTCCGCGGGGACGTCCCGCTCGCAGGCGCTGCGGACCGCATCGAGCAGCGCGACATCCTCCGCCGCCGCTCCGGGCTGCGGAACTTCGCCTGCCAGATTCTTGTAAACCATCGACAATGTGCGTTGCGCGAGGTTGCCGAAGCTGTTGGCGAGCTCGGCGTTGACGCGGTTGACGATCGCCTCGGGGCTGTAGCTCCCGTCCTGGCCGAACGGCACCTCGCGAAGCAGGAAATAGCGCAGCGAGTCGACCCCGAAGCGGTCGGCGAGAGCGAACGGGTCGACGACGTTGCCGACGCTTTTCGACATCTTCTCGCCGCTGCTCAGCAGGAAGCCGTGGCCGTAGACCATTTTCGGAAGCTCGATGCCGGCCGACATCAGGAACGCCGGCCAGTAGACCGCGTGGAAGCGCACCACGTCCTTGCCGATCAGATGGACGTCGGCCGGCCAGTAGCGGGCGAACAGCTCGGTCTCGTCGGGATAGCCGAGGCCGGTGATGTAATTGGTCAGGGCGTCGAGCCAGACGTACATCACATGGCCCGGCGCGCCCGGCGCCGGCACTCCCCAGTCGAAGCTGGTGCGCGAGATCGACAGGTCGGACAGCCCGCCTTCGACGAAGCGCAGCACCTCGTTGCGCCGGCTTTCGGGCCGGATGAAGCCCGGATTGGCCTCGTAATGGTCGAGCAATCTCTGCTGGTAGGCCGACAGCCGGAAGAACCAGCTCTCCTCGGCCGTCCATTCGACCGGCGAGCCCTGCGGCGATAGCCTCTCGGCCCCCTCCCCGGCCCCTTGCGCAAGCGTCAGCTCGCTTTCGTCGTAAAAAGCCTCGTCGCGGACCGAGTACCAGCCTTCGTAGCGGCCGAGATAAAGGTCGCCTTTCGCCTCCATTGCCGACCAGATCGCCTGGCTGGCGCGGTGGTGCTCGGGCTCGGAGGTGCGGATGAAACGGTCGTAGCTGACGTTAAGGACGTCGCACATCTCTTGGAAAATAGACGACATTTTCTTCGCATAGTCGCGCGGCTCGACGCCTTCCGAGCGCGCCGCCTGGGCCATCTTGAGCCCATGCTCGTCGGTCCCGGTCTGGAAGCGGACGTCGCGGCCTTGGGCCCGCTGGAAGCGGGCGATCACGTCGCCGGCGATCGCCTCATAGGCGTGGCCGATATGCGGCGGGCCGTTGGGGTAGCTGATCGCGGTCGTGATGTAGAAGGGGTCCGCCATCTCGAGCGCGGCCCTAGCCGCCGCAGCGCGGGCCTTCAAGGAACAGGGCGTGCCACAACCGAAGCCAGGATCCCGCCCAGCTGGAACACGGTCGAAGCGGGATCGAGCGAAACGCGCGGCGCGAGCGCGGCGAGCTCGCGCGAGCGCTCGTAGGCGTCAAGCGCCCGGCCGAGCCCCGGCCCTTCGAGCCCGCGCGCCTGGCGGGCGATCAGCGCCGGCACCAGGTCGAGGAACGCCGCATAGCGCTCGCCCGCCCCCTTGCGGCCGAGCTCCTGCGCCAGCTCCGACCGGCGCGCGTTGGTCGGGTCGCCCTCGCGCAGGATCTTGAGCGCGGCGTCCTCCAGCTTGGCGAGATCCAGCGCCGCGAACGCCAGCGCCCGGCCGACCGAGCCGCCGGCCCTGGCGACGATCCGCGAGCGTTCGGCCTCGCTCAGCGAAGGCAGCTGCGATTCCAAGACTGACGTCATGGCGTCATCGGCCAGCGGCTGGAAGTCGAGCCTCCGGCACCGCGAGCGGATCGTCGGCAACAGCCGCCCGGGAGCGTGGCTGACGAGCAGGAACAGGCAATTGGCCGGCGGCTCCTCGAGCATCTTCAACAAGGCGTTGGCGGCCGATTTCTCGAGGTCGTCGGCGGCGTCGATCACCACCGCGCGCCACGGCGACATGCTCGGGGTCAGGTCGAACAGCTCGGCGAGCCCGCGCACCTGGTCGACCGTGATGTTGCGCGCCAGAGCGCCGGTCTTCGGGTTCTCGAGCCGCTCGAGCCGGCGCATGTCGGGATGGCTGCCGGCCTCGACGAGCCGGGCGATCGGGTGCTCCTCGGGCGTCTCCAGCCCGGGCAGGGCCACCGCGTGCCCGGCGGCGTCGGCCAGCACCCGGGTCGCCGCGGCGCGGGCGAAATGCGCCTTGCCGACGCCCTTGGGCCCGGCGAGCAGCCACGCGTGGTGCAAGGTTCCCGCCCGCCACGCCTGCTCGAACTGGGCGACCTGCCTGTCGTGGCCGGCGATCACGGCAGCAGGTCCGCGATGGCGTCAAGCAGCCGCTGCGTGACTTCGCCGGGCTCGCCCGACGCGTCGACGATCCGCACCCGCTCCGGATCCTCCGCCGCGATCAGCCGGAAGGCGAGGTCGACCTTCTGGTGATAGTTTTCCGGGCGGCCGCCGATCCGGTCGCTGTCCTCGGCGTCGCGGGCACGCGCGCGGGCGCCGCCTTCGGCCAGCGCGAGCACCAGCGTGCGGTCAGGGAAACAGTCGGCGATGCCGAACGCATTGACCGCCCGCACCGCCTCGATGCCAAGCTCCCGGGCGCCGCCCTGGTAAGCGAGCGAGCTGTCGACGAAGCGGTCGGACAGCACCCACTTCCCCGCCTGGATCGCCGGGCGGATCACCTTGTCGACATGGTCAGTCCGCGCGGCCGCGAACAGCAGGGCTTCGGCCTGGGGGCCCCAGCGGTCGTCGTCCCCGGTCAGAAGCAGTTCGCGGATCCGCTCCGCGCCTTCGCTGCCGCCCGGCTCGCGCGTTTCGACCACCCCGATGCCCCGCTCGCGAAGCGCGGCGGCGAGCGCCCGGACCTGGGTCGACTTGCCGACCCCCTCC
>DASTZO010000152.1:0-3443 GCA_035764265.1 Sphingomicrobium sp. | reverse complement strand
GCGACCAGCGCCTGGGCCCGGTCGAGCTCGTTCTGGGCCAGCGCCGCGTCGGCCCGGGCGACCTGGACCTGGGCCGCGAGCTGGGCCGCCTCCTGGCTCTGCACCGAGCGGTCGACGGTGGCGAGCACCTGGCCCTGCCGGACCCACGCTCCGGCATCGACCGATACCCGGGTGACCATCCCGCCCTCGCCGGCGACTCCGACCGGCTGGTCGCGGCGGGCGGCCAGCGCCCCGCTGGCGGTGACCGTCCGCGCGACCTCGCTGCGGCCCGGGACAATGACGGTGACCGTCGGGATCTGGCCGCGGCGGCCGTCGGCTCCGGCGCCGGCTCCCGGCTGCTCGTCGCCGCCGCTGAACAGCAGATAGGCAAGGACCAGCGCGAGGACGGCGACGACCGCGCCGATGATCGCACCGCGCTTGCGGCGCGAGCCGTCGGTCACGATCAGCGTGTCCGAAGAGCGAAACGTGGTTTCCCGGTTCATGTCCAAATCTTTGCCCTGCCCTGCGAATCCGCTGCGCTTCGTGCCGCAGCTGTATTATCGCAATAACTCACCGACCGCAACACGGATAGACGCCCACTGTCATCGCCACTGTCACCGCCTGCGCGCATTGCCACGGTTTTTCGACCAACGGCGGCACTTGCTCCGCCAAGGCGCGTTGGCGCATGATTGGTTCGGCGGTGCCCGCTGTGGCGCGGCGATCGGAAAAAGGGGAAGCGCGACATGATGGAAAGTTACGGCATTATTGGCTGGATCGTCGTCGGCCTGCTGGCCGGCGGGCTCGCCAAGCTGCTGATGCCCGGGCGCGATCCGGGCGGCTGCATCGTCACCATCTTGCTCGGCATCGCCGGCGCGCTGCTCGCCGGCTTCCTCGGTCAGGCAGTCGGATGGTACGGGCCCGGCGAGGGCGCGGGCTTCATCGCCGCCGTCATCGGCGCCTTCATCATCCTGTTCATCTACCGCCTGGTGCTGCGCCGCCGGACGCCCTGATCCGGCCCGCCATCCGAGCCGTTCATCGGCCAGCCATGGCACGCGGGCAAACTCGCGCGGCGCGACCATGCGCAATTAGGAATTCCGGATGAAGCACGCTTTTCTCGCCGCCGCGGCGCTCGCCGCTCTCGCCGCTCCGGTCGCTGCTCAGGGCCCCGCGGCGACGCCGTTCGTCCAGTCCATCTCCGGGACCCGGCTCGACGTCAGCGCGACCGGCGAGGTCAGCCGGGTGCCCGACCTCGCGATCGTCTCGGCCGGGGTCGTGACCCGCTCGGCCAGCGCCACCGGAGCGATCTCGGAGAATGCCGCCCGGATGGAACGGGTCCGCGCGGCGCTGAAGCGCGCCGGGATCGCCGACCGCGACATCCAGACGTCGAACATCAGCCTCAACCCCGAATACCGCTACCAGGAGAACATGCCGCCGCAGCTGACCGGCTACACCGCGTCGAACCAGGTCAGCGTCCGCTTCCGCGACATCCGCAACACCGGGCGGATCCTCGATGCGCTGGTCGCCGAGGGCGCCAACCAGATCAACGGCCCGTCGCTGACCATCGACAAGCCGGAAGCGGCGCTCGACGAGGCGCGTTCCAAGGCGGTCGCCGCCGGCCGCGCCCGGGCCGAGCTTTATGCCCGGGCGCTCGGCATGCGGGTGGTCCGCCTGCTGTCGGTCAGCGAGGGCGGCGGCTATTCGGTCCCGCCGCCGATGCCGATGATGCGCGCCGAAGCCCGGGGAATGGCCGCCGACACCAAGATCGACCCCGGCGAGCAGCAGCTCCAGGTGACCCTGGCGATGAGCTTCGAGCTTCAATAGGGCAAAGAAAAAGGCCGCGCGGGCAGTGCCGCGCGGCCTTCCGAATTCAATGTTGCGTCGCGACTAGCGGACCGAGCCCCGGCGAACCAGGTTGACGATCGCCAGCAAGATGATCGCACCAAGCAGCGAATAGAGGATGTTGGTGAGATCGAGCGGGTCCGAAGTGTTGATGTTGCCGCCGCCGAAGATCAGGCCGGCAATGACTGCGCCGACGATTCCGACGACGATGTTCAAGATGATGCCTTGTTGACCGTCCGTGCGCATGACCAGGCTGGCAAGCCAGCCGATAATACCCCCGACGATCAGCCAAACGATGAAACCCATGAGCGTTCCCTCCTGTTCGTGGCCGTCTAATGGGTACGCGACGGCCTTCCGGCATCAAGACGCGTGATGCTCGCGTCTTGTTCCGGATTTGGAGGGCCGTGTCCAGTGCGATGGCTCGGCTGGAACGCTGAAAACAGTGGAAAACTGCTGCTCGGTTAATATCCGTAACGGCAAAACCGTCAGTAGCGCTGCTGGCGCTCGTAAACGTCGCGGTAATGCTTGATCCGGGTGACGCGCAGGCCGGGCATGCCGCTGCGGTCGACCGCACGCTGCCAGCTGGTGAATTCCTCGAGGCTCAGCGAATAGCGCTGGCACGCCTCGTCGACGCTCAGCAGGCCGCCCGCGACCGCGGCCACGACCTCGGCCTTGCGGCGAACCACCCAGCGGCTGGTCTGGGGAGGCGGCAGGCTGTCGAGCGTCAGCGGCTCGCCGAGCGGGCCGATCACCTGGGCTGGCCGGAATTTCTGGTTCTCGAGCATTGAGGTCAAACCTGCTTATTCATTGTCGGTCCCAGCAGGCTTAAGAGCTTGCCATTGAAGATATTCTGAAGTGCGGTGGTTAATATCCCGATTATCCTGCTTAGCGGCGTTTAACCTTACCGCCTCCGCGGCATCGGCCGCGAACGTCCCGCGGAGCGCCTTCATCGCCTCGTGCCAGCCCTCGCTCGCCGACAGATAGCAGGCGATCGCCTCCTGGCGCTCGCGGCCCTGCAGCTCCGAAAAGGCCGCCAGCAGGTCCAGCAGCTCGCCGTTGTTCAGCCCGGCGCCCCCGGCGGCGGCAAAATCGCCCTCGAAACGTGACAAAGGCAGCCCTCTCCCGGCCATTCCTTGCTCGCGTCTAGCCGCGATGGGTGAACTTCGGGTAAAGAGCGGCGATGCCGATCAGCTTCGATCCTGGCCGCCCCGCGGGCGAAGCGCGAATCGTCGTCGCCATGTCGGGCGGCGTCGACAGCTCGGTCGTGGCCGCGCTCGCCGCGCAAAGCGGCGCCGAGGTGATCGGGGTGACGCTCCAGCTCTACGACCACGGCGAGGCGGCGAAGCGCTCGGGCTCGTGCTGCGCGGGCCAGGACATCTACGACGCCAAGGCGGTCGCCGACCGGCTCGGAATCGCCCATTACGTGCTCGACTACGAAAGCCGCTTCCGGACCGGGGTGATCGACCGTTTCGCCGACGCTTATGCGCAGGGCCGGACGCCGGTGCCGTGCAGCCTGTGCAACCAGGGCGTGAAGTTCACCGACCTGATCGCCTTCGCCCGCGAGCTCGGCGCCGACTGCCTGGCGACCGGCCATTATGTGCGGAGAATCGTCCGGAATGGCCGAT